>JALVGO010000044.1 GCA_027029065.1 Sulfurovum sp. | reverse complement strand
CAAGAGAAATTGTCAAAAACGGTGTAGAGGTTGACATTAGAAAGTTTGAGATGGCTGCTTAATACAATTTTTTCCTTTTCACTCCCACATACAACATGGGAGCAAAATCTAAGCCATAAACCGTTACTGAGGTTTATGACAGAACCACCAATCGAAACATTCGTAATTTTCAAGACGTTCTCTGGCTGTCTTCTCATCAGTGGCAGGCGGGATGATAACATGGTCACCTACCAGTTCATTTTCAGGCCAGTTTGCAGGCGTTGCAACACCTTCATCGCTCTTCTGTAATGCTTTGACCGCACGGACGATCTCCGAGATGTTTCGGCCTATCTCCTGCGGATAGTAGAGCATGGTACGCACAATCCCTTCAGGGTCAATGATAAATACAGCACGTACTGTATTGCTTCCTTTAGCAGGATGCAGCATCCCAAGCTGCTCGGCAATGCGGTCGTTACCTGCAATGATCGGGAAAGTGATCTCCACATCGAGTTTTTCCTTGATCCACTCAACCCATTTAATATGACTGAATACCTGATCGACCGACAGTCCTATCAGCTGGCATCCGAGTGCATCAAATGCATCTTTATGTTTTTGGAACGATACAAACTCCGTTGTACATACCGGTGTAAAGTCAGCCGGATGGGAGAAGAGTACAGTCCACTTCCCTTTCAAATCTTCAGGCAGACTCATAGCACCATGTGTGGTTTGTACATCAATTTGTGGAAATGTTTCTCCAAGCATAGGTAATGACATGATATACCTCCTTTATGTTAGTTGTCTTCTTTAGCCATTTTTTTGGCACCAATACCCAGTCCAAGCAGGACGACACCGTCAAACAGCAGACTGATCGCTGCATAGAGTCCTACCCAGAAAAGGGAACTGACAGGCCATCCCAACATAATCAGTATAGCCAAAACAAGTGAAAACAGTGCATTGACGATGTGCAGCCACCACCATTTGTGCGGCTTGTAGTCCATTGCAAAGCCAAAGCTTGAAAAAGCATCGACCAGCAGATATGCCGCAAGCAAAACAGCTGCAACGGCAACACCCTCTACAGGGAAAACAAGAAAGAGCATACCTGTAATAAACGACAGGGTCGGCTTCAGCCATGCACTGAATGATTTTCGATAGCTTTTATAGGTAACATACCCCTGCACAATCGCACTGGTAACAAACAGCCAGCCAAGCAGCAGCGCGACCGTCAACGACATTATCCCCGGTGCAAAGATACCGATGCTTCCAACAATAAGCATCATTACACCGCCGATAATGGTTAGGGTACTGAATTTTTTCAGTGTCTCTTTGTCAAAGAACATACTGAGTGTTGTCATAATTGACTCCTTTAGAAATAATCTAAAGGAAGTATAGGAGGAGAGTGCTAACAGAGAATGCAACCAGGGTTGCATTGGAGGATATTTTAAAGCCGTTCAGGCATTTCGTCTTTAAAGGCGATCTTTTCGGCATTTTCAAGAATGTCGAGCGCACCTTTTTCTATCATTTTCTGTGCCAGCATGTCACCGAGAATATCGGCTTCATCTACCGGTGCTTCCATCTGCTCATGCAGAATATGTGTACCGTCCGGGTAGCCGATCATCGCTTTAACAGACACAGTCTGTGTTTCTTCATCCATTGTTGCATTGACAGCTACCGGTGCGGAACATCCGGCTCCGATGACTGAGATAAAATCGCGTTCGACTTTTGTACAGAGAAATGTCGG
>JALVGO010000043.1 GCA_027029065.1 Sulfurovum sp. | reverse complement strand
GCAGGCCAAAGGGAGTTTCTTCTTCCCCAACTTAAAACTTCTTCAACTGTTGTTAAAATTATTCCGCTGTTATGTTTTATTGCCATTGTAATGCTCCTTTTTTCCAAGCATAGATATAACCTAATATTAGTATAAACAGGAATATAAACATTTCAGAGAAAATAAACCATGGATTGATACTTGCTATTGTTTTAAATATATATCCCCAAGGTAAAACGAAAGCAGCTTCAAGGTCAAATAATACTAATAATAAACCCAATAAATAATATTTCTGATCTAAAGAAAGATGGGAAGTTTTATCGTAAAGGGGAACTCCACATTCGTATGTGTAATTTTCCATTGGGTCTGGTATTTTAGGAGCTATTAGTCTGTTAATGACAAGCAATGCTATACCTACAATAGAAGCCCACAGAAAAAATAACAACAATGCAAAATATCCTGTCATTACCTTTCCCTCTTTTATAACACTGTTTTATTTTAGAATACCTAAATATGGATTTAAAATCAATCTATCGGTTCAGAACATAGTAAACACCTGTCAACTACCTCTGTCTAAAGACAGAGGCTTGTAAGTGAGGTTAGCTATGGGAAGGATTAGCCAACCCCCTTACATTAGGCTGGTTGACAACAGCCCACACAGGGAGACTTGCTACCCTGTGCCCCAGTCTCTCTTTTTGAGAGACCAGATAGTTTATTGCTATATTCCTGCTGGCATTAAGGTCAGCATTAATAGTGTATCCACAGGAGGAGCATTTAAAGTGAGATTGGTCTTTCCTATTAGACTTGCTTATATGCCCACACTTACTACATCTTTGAGAAGTGTATTTAGGGTTGATATACACAACCTTTATTCCTTTGCTTTGAGCTTTATACTCTATAAACTGTTGAAGTTGGGCAAAGTTCCAGCTATGTATCCATCTTCTTTCCTTTTTAGACACCTTAATCCTTTCTCTAATTCCTTTAAGTTCTTCCAATACAATAGTTCCACCAGCAGGAACAAGACTAACAATCTCTTTAGCTATTTTATGGTTAATAGCAGTCCGAAACCGTTTCTCCTTCTGCGACAACTTCTTAAGGTGTCTTTTTGCAGAAGGAGTGCCTTTAGACTGCAGTTTCTTTCTTATAGCAAAGTATCTTTCAGATACGGCTCTTATGTGTCCTCCATCAAAAAATTTGTTAATTTTTCCATCAGCAGTAGATACAACAGCAAGTTTAGAAAGTCCCAAATCAACTCCTATAACCGTATCATTTTCGGGTATTTCTTCAATCTCCTTTTCAACAACTATATTAAAGAAAAACTTTTTAACTCTTTTATCGTATTTCAAAGAAGCGGAGCGAATTTCCCAGTCAAGATATTGTTTAAAATATTCAGGAATTTTAATTTTGAGTTTAAGCCTTCCTTCAACTGTAGCAATAGATATTTCTTCTCTATCAAACCATACAGAATAAGACCTTTTATCATATCTGATAGTTGGATTGTTAGAATATGGACAGGAAACTTTAAGACCTTTCTTTTTTCTGTTAAAAGCAGACTTGAGACTTTCAGAAGCTACCGTTCGGGCAGATATAACCAGTTGAGATGGCAAAGATGTTTTCTCTCTAACAGTAGTATAAGTGAGATTATGGAGTTTCACAGAATTGGAAATTTTAGACTTCCAGCCTATTTCAGCAACGAAATTGTAGGCAAATTTGTATTCTTCAAGGGTTTTAAAAAGGATTTGCTTTTCTTCTTC
>JALVGO010000042.1 GCA_027029065.1 Sulfurovum sp. | reverse complement strand
GTATAGGTGACATACTCCAGCGAATCACGCTCTTCATAGCGTCTGTAGAGGTGAGAGACAACGTTTTTGATGATATGCTCGTTGCGTGAGAGAAAGATGAATTTGCTGGCGGTGATGATGATGGCGATGTTTTCGTCATGGTAGAGCAGTTCATCCTCTTCATCCCTGACAAAGTATTTCAAAATGATCAGCTTAAAACTCTTGCTCTGCTCAAAGGTGATGGACTGGTCTTCGTTGTTGATGTCCTCAAGGAAGCTTTCGGGAAAGTTGTGTGCTTCAAGCCATTCGGTGATGATGGGGTTGTCAACATGGGTGAAGATGATCTGCTTCTGCCCCTCTTCGATGGTGATCTCATCTTTGTAGTAGAGTCGGTCTGAGAGCAGATACATGGCACACCTTTATGGGAATTGTTTCTATAAGTATACACTATCCTCGATAACGCCTGCACATGATTTGCATATAATTTAGCATACAATTTTGTTAAAATGGTGGTAAGAAGTGAAGAAGGATAGATGATGTTTACGTTTAAACCGACCAAAGAGAAGATCAAGGCAGAGCTTTAACTCGTCCCCACACTTCTGCGTGGGGATGCATACTCAAATCTTGCATATAAAAAACCTCCACTCTAACAGAACGCTCATATATACTCCCCCCAGAGCATGGGAGTGCGAGGAATAAATCATATTCATATATTGACAATATGAATATTTTTGAATACAATATAAATAAATATATTCAAGGAGCTGTTTCTATGAAAACTGTAACAATGAGAGTTGATGATGCTGTTTATCAAATGATAAAAAGAGCTGCTGATGGAGAGCGAAGAAATATTTCCAATTTTATCGAATATGCAACACTTCAATACCTCACTTCATCTCAGTATGTCAGTGATAATGAAATGAATGAGATATTGAGTGATAAAGAGTTGGTCAAAAATTTGGAGATCGGGCTACAAGAAGCTAAAGACGGAGCGTATGACATTGTATGATTTTAAGATAGCTGAAACAAAACATTTTCAAAAAATCAAACAACACATAGACCCAAAGCTATATGATAAGATCGTAAACATCGTCTATCCTCAGCTCAAATCAAATCCCTATTTTGGAACAAATATAAAAAAACTCAAAGGAAAATTTGAAGGATATTATAGATATAGAGTCGGAAATTATAGACTGTTTTATCTCATTGAAGATGAAAAAGTATTGATTGTAGTAACTGATTTTAGGCACAGACAAAATGCTTATTCGTTGGGGGAGTAATAAGGTTTAACCACTCGTCTCCACGCTCCTGCATAAGAGCAAGAGGTAGCAGTCGTTACCTTGCGCTTAATCTTGACAAAATTCTCAAATAACAATAAAATACATTGTATATATAAAATATAGGAACAGTTGTGTTCAAGACTAAAACAATAAGATATAGCCTTGAGAAAAATGAGATACTCAAAGCAAGTAGAGATATCTCATTTGAAGATGTGATCTTAGCGCTTGAAGAGGGGTATCTATTGGATGACATAGAGCACCCAAATAAAGAGAGATATCCCAATCAGAATATCTTCATTATATTGGTTGTTGTCAAAGACTATGTCTATCTTGTTCCTTATGTGGAAGATGAAACTTCTATATTTTTGAAAACCATCATACCATCAAGAAAGATGAATAAAAAATACAACAAAAAGGAGTCAAAATGAAAGCATTGGACAACTATGAAGCTGACATCCTTCAGAGTGTTGAAAACGAAGAGTGGCAGAGTCGGGGAGATATTGATGAGAGAATCAAAGAGCTACAGTCGTATATAAAGCATCAAAAGAAAAAAGCCATCTCTATAAGAGTATCTGAAAATGACATCTACGAGCTCAAGAAAAAAGCGCTGGAGAGCGGTGTACCTTATCAGAATATCATTCAGATGCTCATACATCAGTTTGCATCCAATAAAATAAAACTGAGTATCTAATGACTCATACTAAGCTGCAACCCGATCACACCGAGAATGATAAGTGCAATAGAAACGATCTTCATCGGTGTAAGTGACTCGCCAAATACTACGATTCCGATGCCTGCAATGAGGGCGGTGCCCAGACCTGACCAGATGGCGTAAGCGATGCTGACGTCTATCTTTTTGAGGGTGAGTGTGAGCATCACCAGAGAGAGGATGTAGAAGATCGCCATCGCGATGGAGGGCATGGTCTTGGTGAAGCCCTCGGAGAGCTTCATAGCGGTAGTGCCGAGCACCTCAAAGCCGATGGCAAGGAGCAGGTAGAGCCAGTTCAGCATGGTTATCTCCGTATGTTTGTGATCAAAAACAGCCCAAGTCCCGCAGCCGATACCAGAATGATGGAGGCACCGGAGGTGAGGTTGTAGGTGTAGGAGAACCAGAGTCCTGTGAGGGTAAAGAGGGTGGCAAAGGCTCCGGAGTAGAGCATCATCTGCCAGAGTGAGCCTGAAAGTTTTTCGGCAATGTAGACCGGGATGGTCAGCATGGCAATGACCAGAATGAGCCCTACGACCTTGATGGCGATGACTACGGTCAAAGCAGAGAGTACGAGAATGAGCGTATAGAAGAAGCGTACCGAGATGCCTCTGAGTTTGGCGTATTCGCTGTCATAAGAGACAGCAAGGATAGGGCGGTACCAGAAGAGGACAACCAGCACGATGAGCGCAAGCAGTCCTCCCATGAAGTAGAGGTCGGTGGTGCTGACTGCCAGAATGGAGCCGAAGAGATAGCTCATCAGGTCGACATTGTACCCCGGAGTCAGGTCGGTAAAGACCACCCCTATCGCCATACCCACTGCCCAGATGAGCCCTATGAACGTGTCGATGCGGTGGCGTTTGTGCAGTGTGAGGGTCGCTACAAGCAGGGCAGCAAGCATGGCAAAGACCGAAGCACCGAAGAAGATGGGGAGTCCGAAAAAGACTGCCATACCAATGCCCCCGTAGGAGGCATGTGCGATGCCGCCCGCAAGAAAGACCATGCGGTTGACTACTATGAGTGAGCCGATGATACCCGCAGCCAAAGAGACAAGCACGCCGGCTATGAGTGCATGCTGCACAAAGGTAAAGTGTAACGCTTCTATCATGGCTTTTCCTTCCATACAGCGGAGGTTGTGTCGTTTGTACATGCTTCACAGTTCTCCGCACCGAGCATCTGCAGCAGTTCCACCTCACAGAAGTGATCTTCGTTGCCGTGGGTATGGAATGTCTTGCGTTTGTCGCTGATGTCATGGAAGGCAAGGCGTTTGTTGACATGGGCGGCTTTGTTGGCATACTCGAGAATGACAGAGATGTCATGGCTGACGACAATGACGGTCATGGTCTTGTTAAGTGTTTTCAGTAGGCCATAGATCTCTTTTTGCCCTTTGATGTCGATACTTGAGGTGGGTTCATCGAGGATGAGTATCTTGGGGTGGGCACAGAGCGCACGGGCGATCATCACCCGCTGGCGCTGTCCGCCTGAAAGATCACCGATACGGCTGTGGGCATACGCCTCCATGCCAACCTGTGCCAGTGCCCCCATCGCACAGGCGATCTCATCTCTCCCGTAGCCAAAAAGCGGCTTTTTGCCCCCTACATGCCCAATGAGCACCACTTCGATGACTTTGATGGGAAAGTCGGTATTGACATTGGTGTTTTGCGGTACATAGCCGATGTGTGGCAACTGTTTGGACGGTGGCTCACCAAAGACGCGTACCATACCCCTGGTAGGCTTGAGCAGACCGAGGATCAGCTTAAGCAGGGTGGACTTCCCTCCGCCGTTTGGACCGATAATGGCAAGAAAGTCAAGGGGTTCAACCGTAAGGTTTATATTTTCCAATACACTCTCTTTTTCATAGGCAAAGGAGAGGTCGCTGATCTCGATAACCGCCATACTACTGTACTCCTGCGATCGCCTTGGCAATGCGCACAAGATTTTCCGACCAGTCCGCAGCCAGCGGAGAGACTTTGATGACAGGAATATGCAGCTCCTCAGCTATGATCTTTGCACTGGCATCGGAGAACTCAGGCTGTGTGAAGATGGCACGTACATGTGCCTTTTGTGCTGCTTTGATGACAGCTATGAGCTCCCTTGGCTTGGGATTTTTACCCTCTACTTCAACAGGGAGCTGTTTCAGTCCGTACGCTTTTGCAAAGTAGCCCCATGAGGGGTGAAATACCATAAATGCCGTACCCTTCGGAAGCGGGGAAAGGTAGGTTTTGATGTGTGTGTCAGTCTCTTTGATCTTTGCGAGGAATGCATCGAGGTTGGCTTTGTAGTAGCCGGTGTTTTTCGGGTCTTGGGATGCGAGTGCATCAAAGATGTGCTGTGCTATGATCGCTACATTCTCCGGTACTGTCCATATGTGCGGGTCCAGTCCACTTTCTTCATGATGCTCTTCTTCGTGATGATGGGCAGCCATGGGCATCTTCTCAATGCCTTTAGAGAGATCGACAATCTTCATATTGGGGTTCAGGTCTTTAAATCTGGGAAGCCAGACATGCTCAAACTCAACGTCTATGGCAAAGTAGAGTTGTGCTTTTGCCACTGCTTTCATTTGCGAAGGCTTTGGTTCATAGGTATGCGGTGAGTTTCCCGGTGTGACCATGAGGGTTACTTGTACTTTGTCTCCACCGATGGCTTTGACGAATGTCTGCTCGGGGAGGATGCTGACAACAGTATTGATATTTGCCAATATAAAAGTAGAGAGGCTGATAAATAGTAGGATGATCTGTTTCATAAAGGAGATTATAGCAAAATAGTGCTTCCTGATGGATACAATGTATTTCTCTTTATGTTATACTTCATCAAACAGATACTATAAGAAGGATTAAAATAATGATAAAAAGTGTAAAAAAGGTGTTGGGACTTGGGTTTTTGGCATTAGCGGTTGCCGGATGTTCCGGCGGCGGATCGACACATTTTGAGGGGAACCACTACAGCTATGCATTTTCAATAGACACAGAGGGATGGGCAGGAGGATTTTCAGACTATTCCAAAGATATTGAAGAAAGCTTATCACTTCGGTTTGCTCATACACTGCTGCCTGAACCACTTGATACCTCAGATGGGGCAGTCGTGCTTTCGGGTACCAACCGCAGTGATGACCTCTTTATGTACATGAAGCACAAAATAGACGGTCTTGATGCCAATACCACCTATGCACTCACCTTTACAGTAGAGTTTGCCTCCAATGAGCCAGATGGAGGTGTCGGTATAGGCGGAGCGCCGGGAGAAGCTGTCACACTCAAAGTCGGTGCGGTGGCATACGAGCCCAAGAGCGTTCTCAATGCCTCCGGATACTACCGGATGAACATCGACAAGGGCAACCAGACCTCCGGAGGTGCCGACATGATCGCCATAGGCAACTTTGCAAACGGTACCGACCGGAATGAATATGTTCTTAAAACCGTGCACAACGATACACC
>JALVGO010000041.1 GCA_027029065.1 Sulfurovum sp. | reverse complement strand
CACCACCATCATCTCCTCCATGGCAGCAGGCTGCGACCATGTGGAGCACGTACGTACACAGCTTCCCTATGCGCTCATTGGCGGTACTTTAGCAGCATTGGCGTTTTTGGTGGCTGGATATTTGACACGCTAATCCAGAACTGTTAACCATCCGTATACCTTCATTTTTTATACTATATTTTTCAATATTTCATACAAAAAAGGAGGGAAACTGTGATGAAAAAGAAAAACAGAGCACTTCATCTTGATATCAGTGCCATCCTTCTGAAGTACGACCCTATGCAGATTGGTGCAGTGGCTGAAACAGACGAGTATGATCTTGAAGCGGCGACCATTCTCTCCCGCATCAAAGAGGTGCATACCAAAGAAGAGCTTGCCGATATCGTCTACGAAGAGTTTCAAAGCTGGTACGGCAGAGAAGAGGTGGGAGACAAAGAGCTCTATGTGCAGATGGCAGGTGAGATCTGGGAGGTCTGGCACCGCTACAACAACGCCTCCAATGCCGCATGAAAAGCGTCTGCCTTGTCCGCCATGCAAAATTGAGCTGGAAAGATTTCACACTCCCGATAGTGACAAATCATTAAAAATGATGCTCTTGTAATACTCAAAAAGTCCAAAGGCTAACAGCTGTTTTTTATCTACCTACTATACTATTCACAATACTTCTCTACTCATGATACTCTTCCACCTGATAGACAAAGACATCAGGATGCTCAGAGAGGCAGTCTGATGACATGCCCGCTTTCTGGCACAGATGTGCCATGAAGCTCTCAAATGTCGGCAGCTGTTCCCACACTTGCGGCAGATAGGTTGCCTGATAGTTCCCTTTTTTCAAAATGACACCGTCAATGCCGGGTCTGAGTTTGGACTTCAGATCCGCAGGCGAGCTGTACGGCAGCGGTTTGGGGTCGGTCAGGAGTGAGACCTCTATAGTAATGTCGTTAAACTCTTCAGGTGTCAGTGCCACAAAACGCGGATCGTGAAATGCCGCACTTTTGGCATTGCTGACAATGTCATCATAGAGTTTTCGGTGGGCAACAATGGAGCCGATGCAGCCTCGGAGTGCACCGCTGTTTTTCTTGTTGAGTGTGACAAATGCCGCCCCTTTCTCCTCAAGCCACGGATTGGCACGCCGCAGCGCCTCCATGTCGACCCCATAATCGATACCGAACGACTCGGCAATGGCAGCGCGTGCCAACTTCAACAGTACTTCTCTTTTATCCATCTTCATCCTCCTTGGTAAATGCAACACTGGTATAGCCCACCACTTGCGACCTGTCACCGCTGGCATCCGCACTGGTACGGTAGTCGAGAATGTGTGGCTTGAGCCCTTTGTGCCGTGCCGCGATCAGCATCGCCTCTACACCGATCTTCCCGCACGCTTCACATCCTTGATGAAGTTGGGACACATCAAGCTTCATCACAGCATCCAGACAGATGCTGTCAAGCCGTTTGGCTTTTTCTATGTCATAGTAGTGGCTCAAGTCTGTACTGATGACCACTCCCGTATGCGGATCGTCCAGCAGGTAGTCGATCATCTCGGCTATCTTTGCGGGTGAAGCATCACCGTAAACAAGCTCTACCACACTTACATCGGGCATATAGTACTTCACAAAAGGCATCTGCACTTCAGTGCTGTGCTCATGGTGTGCTTCGGGGTAGAAGTGCACCCCATACATCGCTTTAAGCTCTGCAACAAGGGCTTTGTCCACCCGCAATGCACCAAAGGGTGTCTCGTAGCTGTCATACTCCGCTGCCGAGACTCCCTCCAGGTAGACCCGGTGGCTCGGACCAATGACCACCACACGCCGGATATCCTGCATCCCGAGCAGACGCAGAGCGACATTGGCAGTAAAACCGCTGTAGACATACCCCGCATGCGGTACGATTACCGCACGGCTCTTGAGCGAAAAAAGCGCATCGGTATTGGTATGTGCATCCAATATACTGTTATAGTGTTCTATCATCTTCTCTATCTCATTTGCTGTTGCCGGATAGAACTGTCCTGCAACGGCTGTCTCTCTTGCACTCATCTCCACACTCCTTCTATGATGCTGCTGCAGACCGGACAGCTGCCCTCCTCTTTGATGCGGTTATCTATCTGTCCATACCCGTTGCGGGCAATAAGAATGGTATCGCAGTGGTGGCAGCGTGTCGGTGAATCCTGCCCTACGTTGCCAAGATAGATATATTTCAAACCTGCCTTTTTGCCAATAGCCTCTGCCCGTTTCAGCGTTGCCAGTGCTGTTGCCTGATGGTCACGCATCTTGTAGTTGGGGTAAAACGCACTCAGATGCCACGGCACATGCACTCCAAGATCATTGGCGATGAAAGATGCCATCTCTTCAAGCGCTTTGTCACTGTCGTTTTCACCTTCAATGAGCAGTGTGGTCACCTCTACCCACACGCCGTTTTTTACAAGACGCCTGAGGGTATCTTTCACCTCTTCAAGCCCGCCTTTGAGCACCTTTTTGTAGTACTTGTCATCCCAGCTTTTGAGATCGATATTGGCTGCATCGACCCATGTCGCCATATCGTCAATCATCTCCTTGCTCTCAAAACCGTTGCTGACAAAGATGTTCTTGATGCCTCTGGTTTTGGCGATCAGCCCAATATCTTTGGCATAGGGGTAGAAGATAGTCGGTTCGTTGTAGGTATAGGCGATGGACTTCGCACCGTGTTCAATGGCAAGCTGTACCATCTGCTCGGGTGAGACCTCGATGTTCTCATTGACCTCTTTGCTCTGTGAGATGTCCCAGTTCTGGCAGAAAGGACACTTGAAGTTGCATCCCACCGTACCAAACGAAAGCACTTTCGAGTTGGGCAGCAGATGATAAAGCGGTTTCTTCTCGACCGGATCTACATGTACGGCGATGGGATGCCCGTAGACCAGCGTCTTGAGTCTGCCCCCAACATTCTGGTTCACCCCGCAGATACCCACCTGCCCCTCTTTGAGCTGACAGCTGTGCCGGCAGAGATTACAGACGATCTTTCCGTTCTCTTTGGGGGTAAAGTATTCAAATTTAGGATGGTATGTCATCGTTACACCTTTATAGTCACTGACTAAACTTTATTTCATTATATCACTAAACTTTGTATTTGTCAAATTTTGGGGTATACTCTCGAAAATGCATCATTACAGATCTTAAGGAAGCACTATGAAACTGCTTGTTTCCGCACTGGAACCCTCCTCTAACCTGCATCTGCGCGAGGTACTCCAACACACCGAAAATATTACACTTTCCGGCATTTTCGACAAGCGCATCGAGGCAGGTACACCGCTGTATGACATCAGCGATATGGCGATCATGGGGGTGGTCGATGCGGTGAAAAAACTGCCCTGGTTCTTTAAAGTAGCCGATGAGATGGTAGCACTCGCCAAAGATGCTGACAAAGTGCTTCTGATGGACGGTTCAGGCTTCAACCTGCCGCTGGCAAAGAAGCTCAAAACCGCCTACCCTGACAAGGAGATCATCTACTACATCCTCCCTCAGGTCTGGGCAAGCCGCCCCAAACGTGTGGAGAAGCTGGAGCGCTACTGCGACAGACTGCTGGGTATTTTACCCTTTGAGACATCCTGCTACCCGGGCGGTAAAGCGGAGTATGTAGGTCATCCGCTGCTTGATGAGATCGACATAAACTATGAGGGCAAACCGGGTGTCATCACCTTCCTTCCAGGCAGCAGAAGCGGCGAGATCAGCCGTTTGCTTCCTATATTTAAAGAGGTAGTAGCTGCCCTTCCCGACAAAGAGGCACAACTTGTCATCCCGCCAAGTTTCTCTAAGGAAAAGATAGCCACACTCTATGGTGATATCAGCATGTTCACCATCAGCCGTGATACCCATACGGCATTGGCAAGATCAGAATTTGCGTTTATTTGTTCCGGTACCGCCACACTGGAAGCTGCTCTTATCGGTACCCCTTTTACCCTTGCCTACATCGCAAAGAAACTCGACTACTTCATCGGCACAAAAATTTTGGGCATCAAACAGGTAGGACTGGCAAACATCATCCTCACCCACCACAACGGCACGACACTTCACAACGAACTCCTTCAGGAAAATGTCACGGTTGACAATCTGCTTGCAGAATACTACAATACCGACCGGAAAAAATTCGCTGACAAAGCCGCAGAGCTCAGAGCATATCTGGGGCATGGAAGCAGTGAAAATGTCGCGGACATTTTAGTGAATAGCTAATAGTGAAGAGTGAAGAGTTGTGGTATGCTTTTCTGGCGAAAAGCTTTTATTGATTGAAATGAGGAACAGAAGAATGAGTAACCGAGCAGTGAGCAATGAGCAACCGAAAAATAAAAGCGTTGCAAAGCAACACATACCGACACTATTCACCATTCACCATTCACTATTCACTGCACTAACAAGGGGTACCCCTTGTTAGTGCATATCTGCTGCGCCGTAGACAGCCACTACTTCCTTCAAAAGCTGCAAAAGGACTATCCGGACGAAAAGCTGGTCGGCTTTTTCTACGATCCTAACATCCACCCCTACTCAGAGTACTATCTGCGGCTGCTTGATGTCAAGAGAAGCTGCAAGATGCTCGGTATCGAACTGATCGAGGGGGAGTATGACACCGAGGCGTGGCTTGAGGCTGTCAGAGGGCTGGAGCATGAACCCGAAAAGGGGGCTCGGTGTGCAGTCTGTTTTGACCGGCGTTTTGAAGTGAGTGCGCAAAAAGCGGCGCAAATAGGTGAAAAAACGTTTACCTCTACCCTGCTGACCTCTCCCAAAAAGTCGCTCAAACAGCTCAAAACTGCCGGTGATGTACTTGCTGAAAAGTTTGGCATTGCTTTTGTCGCACCCGACTACCGTAAAGCCTCCGGTACGCAGGAGCAGAATATCCTTGCCAAAGCCGATCAGCTCTACCGACAAGACTACTGCGGCTGCCTCTTTGGGCTTACCATGCAACGTGACCAGCAGCAAAAACTTGCCGATGAGCTTTTCGTTCCCATCTCCGGACAGGTGCAGCCTGAGTCCATCGAAGCACGTATTGCCCTCTATGAAAAACGGTGGGAGTTAGAAGAACAAGGCACCCCTTACCGCATCGTCAAGCAGCGTTTTCTCAACTGGCGGCTGAAGTTCGCACAGCTCAAAGTCCGTAAAGAGGTCGTTGCCTCACACATACT
Source organism: Sulfurovum sp. (assembly GCA_027029065.1). The sequence continues at coordinate 288 of JALVGO010000041.1, read as the reverse complement.
CCCCTACTCTACACTCAGGGGTGAATATACACGCGGTAAAATCGAATATGCTACAGGAGATCTACACCACATGAGCCGTGATGAAGTCAAATTCATTACGCTTGAGACCTACAACACATTGATGCAGACAGCGTATGGTTCGGTTACAGAACTCCTTTTTAACCCGCCACCGTTTGAAGAAGAAGTTACCCTTCGTAACAGACTTGGATTTTCTCCGTTTGACCTCTCCGCTGTCATTGTCACGGAGGAGATACCGAAGAACAAAATAGAACTGCTTATTCAAAGCGA
>JALVGO010000040.1 GCA_027029065.1 Sulfurovum sp. | reverse complement strand
CGGATATCAAGTAAAACAGCACCCTTAACTGTATCACCAGAGACAATGAGATCAAGTAAAAAGTGCTCATCGAGAAAGGAGATTTCCTCTTTCAGACAGTTGTCATAGAGTGTATGCAGCAGCTTGAGCCCGGTATAGTCCTGCGCATAGCAGGCGCGTTTGGCGCTTGCACCGCCGAGCTGTCGCTGGGCGATAGATTTTAGTGAAGAGTGAAGAGTGAAGAGTGAAGAGTTGCGGTTTGCATCGCTGTGTGATGCTTCTATTCGTGAGAAGGGCATACCAAGTGTTTCGAGCCACGCTATGGTCTTGGGTGCATCGGCACACATGTGTCGTACTGTATCTTCGTCGCAGAGCCCGTGAGCTGACTTTATGGTATCTGCGATATGCAGTGAGACGTGATCTTCCTCGACATTGCCAAGCGCTGCGTTCATGCCCCCTTGTGCCATAGCGGTTTGGGAGTTGGTGGGGTACATCTTGCCTATGACAAGTACAGAGGCACCGTAGGCTTTGGCAGCAAGGGCAGCGGAGAGCCCCGCGCCGCCTGATCCGATAACCAACACATCTACCATGAAACACTCCTGTGGAGTGTTTTAAGTAAGGAGGTAGGAGGTAGGAGGTAGGAGTTTTGGTATGCATTGCTTAGCAATGCTATTGTTTGGAATGGTTTCATCTTACTTTGTATTCTCCAGATAGGTTTTGATATTTTCGACAATGCCATGCAACAGGCGTTTGCGTGCCTCTATGCTTGTCCATGCGATGTGTGGGGTGATGAGGAGGCGCTCTTTGTGTTCGATGTGCAGCAGGCGGTTGCTTTCGTCGATGGGTTCTTTCTCGAGTACATCGAGTCCTGCGTAGATCTCCCGGCGGTCGAGTTCGTAGGCGAGGTCAGTTTCGTTGATGATGCCGCCGCGACCCAAGTTGAGCAGGATGGCTCCCACTTTGAGGAGGGGGAGGTTGGTGTCGTTGATGAGTGCGTAGGTTTTTTCTGTAAGCGGTGCATGGATAGAGATGATGTCACTGGTGCTAAGCAGTGTTTCAAGAGGCTGATGCAGATAGTCCGGATGGTCGGTATGCTGACCGCTTGTGGAGTGGTAGCTCACTACGGCACCAAAGGCTTTGGCGACTTTTGCTACCTCCTGACCGATAGCCCCCATGCCTATGATACCCCACTTCTTGCCTTGTAGTTCATGGAAAGGATGGGTGATGTCTGTAAAAAGACCGGACATTTGCCACAGCCCTGTCTGTACCGCACCATCATAGTAGCGTAGATGCTCCATCAGGTAAAAGAGCATGGCAAAAGTGTGCTGCACCACAGAGGGGGTAGAGTAGCCGGCAACGTTTTTGACGACAATATTGAGTGCCTTTGCAGCTTCCAGATCGACATTGTTCATACCGGTTGCGGCAATACAGATCAGTTCCAGACGGGGTGAACGTTCCATCATCTCTCTGGTCAGCACCACCTTGTTGCTGATGACAATGTGTGCATCCTTGATGACATCAAGTGTCTCTTGGGGAAGGGTGTTTTTGTAACGGATGACATCTCCAAACTGTTCAAGCGGCGTAAGGTCGAGATCTTCACCCAGCGTTTCGGTGTCGAGTATGACGATCTGTTTGCGCATATTATTCTCCTTGTAGGGTAATGACGATATTTCGGCTATGGGCATGGTCTCTGTGCTCATAGAGGTAGATACCCTGCCAGGTACCTGTATGAAGCTTACCATGTGTTACGGGAATTGTCAATGACGTACCAAGAAGCATACTTTTAAGGTGTGCAGGCATATCGTCACTTCCCTCATAGGTATGGCGGAATTTTGGGTAGGTTTCAGGAACAAGATCGTTTAAAAATGTCTCTGCATCGCTTCGTACCGTAGGGTCGACATTTTCACTGAGACAGAGCGAGGCACTGGTGTGCAGCAAAAAAAGGTGTGCGATACCGGTTTCTATCTGCCCTGCTATCAATCTATCGATACGGTCGGTGATAAGATGCATCCCCCGTGAAAAAGGGGGAAGAGAGAGGGTGAACTGTTTAGTGGTCATCGATCTGTGAAACGATCTCTTGGGCTCTTGTCTTGGCATGTTCAACATCTTCATCGAGCACAAGGCTGACTGCCATACGTCTGCCTATATGGGATTCCGGTTTGCCAAATACACGTACAAAAGAGGTATCGCTAAAGGCACTTTCCGGGATCTCAAGTTTGGGATTGTGGCTCTCATGCTTGGCTTTGTAGGCACCGCAGGCTCCCGCACCGTAGGTGGTAAATCCAAGCGGCAGACCGAGCACGGCACGCACATGCAGCGCAAACTCGCTCTGGCTCTGGGTGATGAGTGTGACCATCCCCGTATCGTGTGGACGCGGACTCAGTTCGGAGAAGTAGACCTCCTCACCCTTGACGAAGAACTCCACACCAAATATCCCGCGACCGCCAAGTCCGTCTGTAACCGCTTTGGCGATCTCTTTGGCTTTTTGCAGGGCTACTTCGCTCATCGGCATCGGCTGCCAGGAGAGGATGAAGTCGCCGTCCTGCTGTATGTGACCGATGGGGTCACAGAAGACCGTACCGGTTTCATTGCGTACTGTCAGCAGGGTGATCTCATAGTCAAACGGTACGAACTCTTCGACGATCAGCTCACTTGCATCTCCGCGTGCTTCCTTGGCGATCTCCCACGATCTTTCGATATCATCGGGGGTTTTGGCGATGCTCTGTCCGTGACCTGAGGAGCTCATGACCGGTTTGATGACACATGGAAAGCCCATACGCTTGGCCGCAGCCTTAAGTCCTTCCAGTGTGGTAACAAACTCATAGTTGGAGGTTTTCAGTCCCAGCTCTTCGGCAGCAAAGAGACGGATGTTTTTGCGGTTCATGGTCTTGTTGACCGCTTCGGCATTGGGGATGACATGGTAGCCGCATTTCTCAGCTTCAAAGAGTGCAGAGATAGAGATCGCTTCCACTTCGGGGAGGATATAGCTTGGTTTCTCTTTTTCGATGAGCTCAAGCACGGCAGCCTCATCCTGCATATCGATCGCGTAGCTGCGGTTGGCAACTAGATGGGCAGGAGCGTTTTCGTACTTGTCTACAGCGATCACTTCGATGCCGAGTCTCTGTGCCTCTATGGCAACCTCTTTGCCCAGCTCACCGGAGCCAAGCAGCATGATTTTGAGAGCATCTTGTTGTAGCGGTGTGGTAAATGTCATGGAATACCCTTTGAAAAATAGATGGGGCTATTTTATCGAAAAGTTGGCTAATGTGTAATGAGTTGTATGTTAATAAGTAATATCAATAATATTTCAAGGTACTTCATAGAGGTGTAGCGCCTATGACATTGCCGATTTTGAAGCGCTAAGTTGAAAATACGCTTTATATATCGATAGATGTTGTTGTGTTTTACGGCAAATAGACTTTTCCAACAGTACCTTCAGGAGAAACGTTTTTTTGTTGACCGGTATAGTATTCTTCTATCCAGCTTTTCAAGGGCCAATTTTTTGCCGGATCTTCATAATCTTCCAATCTGTGACCTATCCAATCATTGCCATGCCCCAGTGTCATACCGGCTATGTTCGCCTGATTGACCAAATAGCGTATATGTCTGAAATAGAAAGAGGGGTGATTTGCCCAAAGGCTTGTTTTCCATATCCAGGCTTTGGCTTTAACAGGTGTTACTCCATTGCGTTTAAGAAGTTTTTTTGCCACTGTACCAAAATATTTTGCACGTACTTTATAGACATCATCATCTCTTTTCCCTCCCTCTCCGCTAGGATTGAAGTTAAATCCAAGATACTCAAAGCAGACACCAAATGAGTTGATTTCATCTGCCATCTTTTGAAGTGCTGTGTTATTCTCCCATCCTTCATCGGGTTCAGTATCGCTTAGCCCTTGGCTTCCCCACTCCTTGATGGTATATCCCATTCTGACATTTGGAGCATATTTCATGCGAATGTAATCCATAACCTGGAAAATACCTGCAAATGTCTGTGGCGGATTAAGCTCCATAGCATCTGGAAATCTTGTTTGGGCTATATTTGCAGGTACATTGGCAGCATTGTTATTATAAGTGCTGTTAATAGCTTTCATAAAGTATGGTGGAGGATCTCCTGCAAACATATGAATGACTCCGTTGTTAAGTTTGCCAAGCATCTGCATCTCTGTTTTCCAGTAAAAGAACCATCGGTAGAGCTTTTGTGGATCCATAATTGTATTCTCAAAATCTTTTCTGTGCCCCATAAAGATGGTCCAGCTTTCATCATTAATAACAACAATATAATTTTCAGGATCTTCCTTACTGCGTTTATTGGCATATACCCATGCCTCTTTGCTGCTTTGTATGAATGGCTTATAAATCTTGTGTCCATAGTTGTAGCCAGGCGGTTTGATACCTGCGGCATGCCAAAAATTTTCACTGTTAGCCTTTGACGCTACCATGGTAAAGTAGCTTGGCACAGTACCTCTGAGATTTTTACCAAAAACAGTTTGTACTTTTTGTTTGTTGATGGTAATCGTCGTTATATCCTGAGTCCTGTCTGTTTGTATTGTTGTATTGCGATCAATGCTGCTCCCTCCCCATAAAGTAATACCTGATGCCGCTACTATATTCGGATAGCGTGCACTGAGGATAATGGGTGCTTCAGAATCATTGCTATGCAGTAGAATTTGAGAGTTTCCTTTTTGGAGTGACCATCTGCCTGTATGTTGAAAGGCACGACCAATATTGTGGCTCTTGCCAATCATCAGATATTCAAAATAGCTGTAGGTACCATCGGTTTTAAGTTGCAGGTATACTTGAAGATAATTTTTCGTGCCATACCAGTTTCCGATAAATGCTTCTTGTGCGTCACCCATTGCTTCTTGTGAGGTAGCATCTTTTCCAAACTTATTCCATACTTTAGTATCAACAGTTTGAGGATCAATAGTACTGTCTGTATCCGCATTTAGTGTATGTAGATCAGAGAGTACATCTGCTCGATCAAGGAGAGGCATATTGTCTTTAGCATATCCGGCATTTGGATCTGTTTCAGAGAGAAGGTATGAAACTACCGGAAGTATGTTTTTGATCTCAGATGGCTGTGCATAAATTTCTATGAGAATACTGCTGCCTATTAAAAGTGCTGTTATAAAGTTTTTGAAGTACATTATCCTCTCCTAAAAAGTTCTTTTGGTTCTGAGCGGAATACCTGTTCTTAGAAGCGTTTTGAGCCACTCGTCCGAAGGCAAATCCGAATAGCCATCCATAAACCCTTCGCTGTAGTCGTACCCATTGGGTTCGTCGCTCCAGCTGATGGCGGTGTTGTAGTCGTCAAAGAGCGTCTTCACGGAGGAGTCGGTGGTGGTCATATAGAGGATCTCATTGGAGAGCTTCACGGGGCGCTCCGGATCGATCGGCTCTCCCCACTGGTCGTAAAATTTGGCATCGGCAGGGAATCCAACATTAAGTACGGCGCGTTTGTGGGCAAAATCCCCCTGCGCCATCGCCACGGCGTACTTCTCTT
>JALVGO010000039.1 GCA_027029065.1 Sulfurovum sp. | reverse complement strand
GCTCAATGTAGGGAATTTTCTTATTGCGATTACGGTTGTGATGATTGCAATTATTCTCTATGTGGGTATCAGCAGAGATGAATCGCTCTCGGAACTGCTGATCTTCTCTCTGGTACTTACTATTTCTGCTATTCCTGTCGCCATGCCTGCAGTGTTGACGGTTACAATGGCAGTCGGAGCCAGAAAGCTGGCATCCAAAGAGGCGATTGTAACCCGTCTGGCTTCCATAGAGGAACTGGCGGGGATGGACATACTCTGTTCGGACAAAACCGGTACGTTGACACAAAACAGAATGACGCTTGCCGAACCTTTCCTTGCTCCCGGTTTCAAGGCAGATGACCTCTTCTTCTATGCAGCACTTGCAAGCAAAGAGGAGAATCACGATCCCATAGAAGCACCGGTCTTTGAGCATCTGAAGCATCATGGAGACTATGCGAAACTGTCCGGCTACCGTCTGAAAAAGTTCATACCGTTTGACCCTGTCCGCAAACGCACCGAAGCGGTGGTGGAGAAAGAGGGGTGTGATCTGGTCGTTACCAAAGGTGCGCCGCAGGTGATCATCGCATTGAGCAGTATCGATGAAGCGCTGAAACGTGATATTCAGGCGCAGGTGTATACCTTTGCACAGAAGGGTTTCAGAACACTGGGGGTTGCCTACAGAAAATGTGAAGAGGAGAGCTATACCTTTATCGGGCTTATCCCGCTTTACGATCCGCCTCGTGAGGACTCCAAAGAGGCGATCGAAAGTGCAAAGAAGTACGGTGTGACAGTCAAGATGGTCACAGGAGACAACATTGCAGTTGCCAAATACATTGCAGGGCTGCTGAATATCGGAGAGAACATCGAAGATATCCGTGAGCTCAAAGGCGAGGGGATGGCAGAATATGTCAGGCTCTCGGAAGTGCTAGCAAAAGCGTTTGCCAAAGTACTGCATCCGGATATGCCAAAAGATCAGATTGAGTCTGTTACGAAAGCGATTGTTGAGGAGGTAAAAGATGAACTGACCCATTCGCCTCTGCCAAGCGGTACTGTTAAGAAACATGAATCAGAGATCGTGGCACTCATAGAAAAGGCAGACGGGTTTGCACAGGTATTCCCTGAAGATAAGTACTTCATTGTCGACCAGCTTCAAAAAGCCAATCATATTGTCGGGATGACGGGAGACGGTGTCAACGATGCGCCGGCACTAAAGAAGGCAGACTGCGGGATTGCCGTCAGCGGTGCGACCGATGCAGCAAGAGCGGCTGCTGACATTGTTTTGATGGCACCGGGTCTTTCGGTGATCATCGATGCCATCAGAGAAGCGCGTATTACCTTTGAGCGGATGAAGAGCTACACGATCTACCGTATTGCCGAGACGATCCGTATCATCATCTTCATGACCCTGGCGATCACACTCTTTAACTTTTATCCCATAACGGCGATCATGATCATTTTGCTGGCACTGCTGAACGATCTTCCGATTCTGATGATCGCTACGGACAATACCAAGATGCACCAGCAGCCTGTACGGTGGGACATGAAAGAGATGCTGATACTCTCATCATGGCTTGGGATCGCGGGGGTACTCTCCTCCTTTACACTTTTCTGGGTAGCGATGTCTGTGATGAAACTGCCTCTGGCGTATGTGCAGTCGATGTTCTTTGTCAAACTGATTGTTGCCGGGCACAATACAATCTTCAATACCCGTATCGATACATGGTTCTTCAAGCGTCCCTGGCCATCGGCGAAACTCTTTTGGATATCGCAGTTTACAGCAGTTGCCGGAACGGTGATCGGTGTGTACG
>JALVGO010000038.1 GCA_027029065.1 Sulfurovum sp. | reverse complement strand
GGTAACTGTAAACGTCACCAGGAGATGGTCACAGTAGCGATCAAAAGAGCAAGACAGACTGCACTCATTCCTTACATCGTTGACAGAAAGAACGTTGTAGAAAATCCGTTCGAGATCATCAAGTAAAACCATTGCCTGCATCTTGCAGGCAATGCTACGCACAAACCTCTTTTTTACTTTTACACTGCATTCACACTCAAATAAACAATTTAGTTACACCTTCTGTAACACAATAAACCGCTTATCCGCTTCTTCAAATCCGTACAGTGAGAGTGGCTCGTCTGCGACAAGCTGCATGCCTGATGCTTTGAGAAGATGTTCTGTGGTATGGTAAAACTGTTCAATGGTCTGTGAGGTGCGCCAGTAGCATGTATCCTCTTTTTCAAAAAGGGTAAAGTCAGCTCTGTAGCAGTTTGCTTCAAAATCGCTGTCTATGGCGACAAAACGGTGCGCATCTTCAACGATGTAGGCACCTACGGCAACATTTTCAAATCCGTACAGTGTATTGACATCAAACATAAAGTAGCCGCCCTCATGCAGATGTGCCCGTATGCAGGCAAAAAAGCCCTCCAGCGCTTCATCGGGCAAGTAGTTCATCATGTCAAACACTGCGGTGATCACATCAAACCTGCCGTGAAGCTCACACAGGTCAACCGCCTCGGCATCTACCCCTCTGGCTCTCGCTCGTGCAGCCATTACTGGGCTTAGGTCAATACCCTTTGCTTTGATCTGAGGAAAATGCTGCTGCAAGGCAACAAGGTAGGCACCACTCCCACACCCGACATCAAGCAGGCTCTCAAAAGCAATCTGTGAAAGGGTTTCGTAGTAGTAGTCGTAGAGCGAAGCGATCGCCTCTTGGTTTTCAAGCAGATCCTCTACTCTGGCGTAGAGATCAAGCGAGTCGGTGGTGTTAGCCATTTGTTTCTACAACAGCTTTGATCTGCTCATACAAAGAGAGTATCTCCCCTTTCTTGGCATAAAAGCTGTTCTTGTTGGCTATAAGGTGCGCAGAGGAATCCATGATATCCTCGGCAACCTTCAAACCGTTTTCGCGCATGGTATTGCCCGTCTCGACGATATCGACGATGGCATCAGCAAGTCCCACAAGCGGTGCGAGTTCGATAGAGCCGTAGAGTTTGACCACCTCAACGCCTACTGCCTTTTTGGCAAAGTAGTTCTTGGTGATGTTAACCATCTTGGTCGCGACTTTGATGTTGGGACGCGACCAGTCAAGCTCATCTTCGTTTTTGATACCGATGGCGACTTTACATTTACCCAGCTGCATATCGAGCAGTTGAATGATATCAAGCTCCTTCTCGGTAATCACATCAAGCCCTACCACACCGATATCGGCCGCTCCGTGCTCTACATAGGTAGGGACATCTTGGTTGCGGACATTGAGGAAACGAAAACCCTCTTTTTCCATGATCAGCTCGCGCCCTTCAAACTTAAACTCTCCACCAAAGATATTGGCAAAGATATCCAGCGTCTGCTCTGCAATACGGCCTTTTGGGAGAGCTATGGTTAGCATGGTCTGCTCCTTTGGCGCAGAAGTGAAGAGTGAAGAGTGAAGAGTGAAGAGTGTCGGTTTGCATTGCTTCGCAATGCCTTTGTTTCTAATTTCATTGTTATCCTTCCAAATAGAAGCATTGCAAAGCAATGCATACCAAAATTCCTAATTCCTAATTCCTAATTCCTCACTCGCACGAAGTGCCCGCTTCATGCCTTGAAAAACCAGTGTTTCATCATAAAGGGCATGGTCAAAAAAGGTCGAGAGGAGCTTACCGTCTCCGCCTG
>JALVGO010000037.1 GCA_027029065.1 Sulfurovum sp. | reverse complement strand
ATGATGCGGTTATCGAAGTCATCCCCACCGAGGAATGCATCACCACCGGTTGCCAGTACTTCAACCACACCGTCACCTGTTTCAAGCGCAGTGACGTCAAAGGTACCACCACCAAGGTCGTAAACGACAATCTGCTCTGCATCTTTTTTATCCAGTCCGTATGCCAGTGCCGCAGAGGTAGGCTCATTGATAATTCTCAATACATTGAGTCCCGCAATCGTTCCTGCCTCTTTGGTTGCTTTACGCTGTGCATCGTTGAAGTAAGCCGGTACTGTAATAACCGCATCGGTCACTGTCTCACCAAGGTACGCCTCAGCATCCTCTTTCATCTTCATCAATACTTTTGCAGAGATCTCCTGTGGTGTATAGGTTTTACCCGATACCTCGATCGCACAGGCACCGTTTCTGTCAATGATGTGATACGGCAGTCTCTCTTTTGCTTCTGCCGCTTTGTCTTCGTTACACATCAACCCCATAATTCTCTTGATGGAGTAGATAGTCTTTTCAGGATTGGTAACTGCCTGTCTTTTTGCAGGTTCACCTACAAGCACTTCCCCTTTGTCGGTAAATGCAACGACTGAAGGTGTTGTGTTCTTTCCTTCTTTGTTTGCGATGATCGCTGCTTCACCGTTTGTATACACTGCCATTGCAGAGTTTGTTGTTCCAAGGTCAATTCCTAATACTTTTCCCATTGCTCATCCTTTAGGTTATATTTTCTTTAATCTGAGTGTATTGTACTCAATCTTTGGTCTCTATCGATGCAACTTTGGTTGCATTTAAGATATTTTTTTCATTTTTTGGAACCGACGGCTTTAGCCTCGCTTTGTTCGGGGCTGAAGCCTCCGATTCCGTAATGAAAAGTAAAAGATAATTATTTAGCGGTGCTCACCATTGCAGGTCTTAATACGCGATCTTTAATGGTATAGCCTTTTTGCATCACCTGTACAATATCACCGCTCTCATGCTCGTCACTTTCTACCTGCATGATCGCCTGATGCACTTCTGGATCAAAGTTCTTGTCACACACGATCTCTTTGATATGGTTTTTCTCAAGTACCTTTTTAAGCTGCTCGTAGGTCAGCTTGACACCCTCTTTCATCTTTTCAAGCACTTCACCGCTGTTCTCTTCACCGGCACCCTCGATAGATGCAAGTGCCTGTTCGAAAGAGTCGATTACTGCCAGAATATCCTTTGCGAAACTCTCGTTGGCATAGGCAACTGCATTGGCTTTGTCTTTCTCCAAACGCTTCTTGGCATTTTCAAAATCGGCATGCGCTCTGATATACTTGTCTTTATACTCAGCCGCTTCCGCTTTTGCAGCTTCAAGCTCACTCATTTCGCCGCCTTCTTCATTTTCGGAAGTTTCAGTCTCTTCGACCGTCTCTTCATTTTGAGTCTGTTCAAGATCTTTTTCTGTCTCTTTGCTCATACAGACCTCCTTTTTTCCTAAAACTTTGCACCCGTCTCCAAATGCATTGGGGGTATTATACAACATTGAGTGATAATTTGTCAAGGCTTAGTGATAGGTTTTATTTAATAAAGTTTAGTGTATTTGACTAAACTTTATTAAAAGAAGTATTTTGCCGTAAGGTGTTGTCCCCCGACAACACCTTTTGATGTTGAAATGGACAAACAATATTTGCCTATTTGAGCTATTTGGTGTTGTCGGGGGACAACACCCTACGGACGAATACAATATTAGAGGCAATAGAAAAATGAATATGGAAAAAATAAAGGGGAGAGTAAAAAATGTAAAACATCAGACACAAAGTGCCTAACGTTTTTTAGAAGAAAAATTAGTT
>JALVGO010000036.1 GCA_027029065.1 Sulfurovum sp. | reverse complement strand
TTTCTACCTTTGCCGGGACGTATCGGTGGAAACCTTTCTCCACCTCAATGTTTTCCGCTTTTATGCTTGTATAGAAAAGCAGCGTGTACATACGGATCTTTTGAACCCTCGCCACTTTGATCCCCTCCACATAGATAACCGGCTGCCTGAGTGTTAGTCCGAACAGCCCCTCCTCTATCTTTGCCTCATTGATCTCAATACCCTCTTTGGCAAGACGCTTTTCCAGTGCAAAGTAGAGTGACTCTTTTGGCATAAACACGATCACACCTGCCCACAGAAGCAGAAACAGAAGTAGACCCCTCTTTACCATTTGCATGCTACCTCCACCGTATAGTTTTTCTGCTTTCTCTCAATCTTGAGCGTAACGATCTGTACAGCGATGTTCAGAAGTTTTGTAATCAGCCTGTTTGCCTCTTTTCCGGAAAGATCCTTGAATGTTGCAGTCAGCTTTTTGCCGCTCTTTTTCCATACCACTTTAGAAGCAGGGAAAAGGGTACGAAGCGATGCAAGCTTCTGTTCTGTTCTGCGGTCAGACCATCTGGATTTCAGTGCGGCAGCCTCCTGAATCTGCTGCAGCGTCTGTTGCATTTGCAGATTTTCACTGTGTACTCCCGACCGGTGAGTATATTTGTACCCCAAAGCACCCAAGGCAAACAGCAATGCCGCCGTGACAATCATTTCGTTTCGGTACCGCATGATATTCACAGTGCACCTCCGACAGCAATATGGTTCCCGGATGCCTGCTCAATATGCAGTCCTACACGCATCAGAGCCCTCTTCAGGCGGTTTGCCGCGGCACCGTTTTCTGCAGAAAAATCCGCGCGGTAACGCTTTTTGTCTATGCTCAGGTGATCAAGCGTTACCCCTTTGGTGATCACACCGGCTATCTTTCCGGTAATCTCACGCTTTTTCCGCTCGTTTTGGTCTATTGTGCGATATTTTTGCAAAATACTGTCACGCTTGTAGCTGCTCTGGAGCGCAGGGTACTTGGCATAATATCTCTCCAGTTCATCCTGAAGTACCTGGTTGTTCTTCCCGTAACGCACCCCTTCAACGATCCAGAGGATACCAAAGAGTATGAAGATCGCACCCAGCCAATAGACCTGTCTGTTTGAAAAGAGGGTATCTCCTGTTTCTGCCAAACGTATCCCTTTGGAAGGGAGCATTGATCTCTCAAGCCGTGCCTCCTTCATCTCTTTGAGACTGGCACGTGGCACCATAGCGACATTTCCGTCTATGACAACCAGCGCCTCTTTTTCTCCCACCTGTACCGCACCCTCTATCGATGAAGCCAACTGCTGTGCAAATACCACTCTGCCCGTCTGAGAAGGAAGTACCCCTTTGCTCTGCAAAAAGGCAGAGATCTCTTCAGGGTTGTAGGCAATAAACACCCAGTGCTCCCCTTCCCGATATACATCATACGCTATACCATCCTCTTCCTCAAGCAGCCCTTCAAAAAGAGAAGGGGCAATCCGTTTTGCCTGATAGGTGTATTTGACCGGAACCTGTTCTCGCTTGAGCGTATAAAACTGTGGTGTCAGCACAATATCAACCACTGATTCCGGATGTACCGGTTCCATATTGCGGTGCACGATTAACAGGTCACTGTTTCCCATAGAACTCAAAACTGCTTACCTCTCCTTCTGTATCGTTGAATAAAAACATGAACCTCTCTTTTTCATACTCAAACTGAACATTACACTGCGATATCCGCCCTATCTTGTCCGAAAAAAGCTTGTTATCATACGAAAAACCGTATGTTTCTGCCAGCTGTTTCAGAGCCCCTTCCCCTTCACTCCATGACTCTTTGAGTGCAGACTCTTCCACACCGAACAGCAGAGAAAGCAGTGTCAGGGAGAGATAGTCTCCGGCGACAACATCCGCTTTTATATCAGAGGGGTGGTATCCAAAAACAAACAGTTTTTTCCAAGGTACCTTTTGGGCATTTGTATCACCTGTTTCTACTTCATACTGCAACAGAATCTGCTCAAATATGCGATAGGATATCATACCATTATTTTGGCTCAGATGTCCTTGAAACATCCACAGGTCTCCCTCTCCTTGCAGCCCCTCACCGATCATCTCTTCAAGACGTACAGGGTCTGTCAACTCATAGCGCTGCACAATGGCATCGAAGAGGTTCTGTGCAATTTCATGCTGCTGCTGCATCTTTTTGTTTTCTGTCGCTTTAAGCCAATGGAACGGAATGCCGCTGTTGCATGGACGGCAGGCGAGTATCAAAGAGAAACTTCCGTCTTCAGACACAAGCGGAACCGGTGCGGCATACAGTACCGTAAAGAGCTCTTTTTTGTTCTTGACCTTTCCCAGGAAGGATTTGATATCGGCATAGTAAAGATTCGCCTGTATCAGTGCTTTGCTTTTGGATGCATCTTTGCGTGCCATATCAAGGTATCCTGTCAAAACACCCGTAAGGGTAATGACGATTACCAATACCGAAAGGGTAATAAGAAGCGCAAATCCTCTTCGCACAGGTACGCTTTTGGTCTCTTTTTTCAACCCGCTATCCGTCCTTTCCCCCGTACCTGTCAGTATTTCTCTGTACTGTCGGGCAGATTATTAAACTAAACTCGTTAAAATACCAGGATATTATACCAGTCAAGGATTAATTCAATGAAACCATCTTCCCACGCTTCCAAAACAGTGATGCGAAACGCATTTTCTCTGCTTGAACTTTTAATCGTTATTGTGATCCTCGGCGGTCTGGTTGCGGTAGTTGCCCCCGGTCTGATGGATACAGCAGACCAGGCAAAACGTGATACAGTATGTCTTAAAATGGACGACCTTAAAAAACGTCTGGATATGTTCAAGCTTGATAATGGAACCTACCCCGATACCGAAGAGGGGTTTGAAGCCCTGCTTTCCAACCCGGATCCGGACAAATATCCAGGGTATCGTGTCAAACCTTACCTCAAAAAGCTGCCCAAAGATGCATGGAAGACACCGTTTGTCTACATCAACAAGGGAGATGATGTCGAAATCATCTCTTTAGGTGCAGACAGAAAACAGGGCGGAGAAGGCAGCGGCAAAGATATCCTCTTCTCCCAATGCAACAGATAGCCTTTCAGACCTGTATCCCGGCAGAAGAATCCATGAGAAAAGGGTTTTCGCTTCTGGAACTTCTTCTGGTGATATTTATTATCTCCATGGTCTATTTTCTCGGATTTGACGGTTTTGAGAAACCAAAACCGTCCGCCGATCTCCTTACTCCCAAAAATCTCAAATCGGTACTTTCCAAAAGTGATCTTTTTACACAGGCGGGAACCTTTTTATGTACTGACCGGTGCAGCTCCTGCTACTATAAAGGGTCTTCGGATAAAACATTCAAGCCTTATGAAGGAAAAACGGCACTGAAAGGGTCAGAGGTCTATTTTTTCAATGCAGAAGCACAGATGCAAAAGATGGACTATGGACGGTTCCATGACCGAAAGATCTGTCTGCTGATGCAGTTTTATCCAAACGGAAGTGCGACTCAGGTTATCCTCAAACAGGGAAACCATATCTATCTGCTCCCTTCCTATCTTGGAAAGCCCCGTACCTTCAGCTCGCTTGATGAGGCAAAAGATTTTTTGGTCAAAAATACAGAGAGACTCTCTCGAAACGGAGACTTTTATTGAAACCTTCAGCTATGCGACCGGCATTTACCCTGATAGAGATTCTGGTCTCTGTGGTCATTCTTGCCACATCCATTGTCTATGTGATGAAGATCTATGGGCAGAAACATGCACAGACCGCCTATATTATCCAGAGAAACAGTACAGCACTGAGTGATTCTCTTTTTTTGACAAAAGATGTCCTGCGCTACTCCAAAAAAGAGAAGCGTGCCTACGACCTGCTTCATGATACCTTTAGAAATATTCCGGACAAAACGGGAGAGCTTCTGAAACAAACCAAACGGAACATCTATGTTTCCCCGCCGGCAAAACTGATGGAGAGCGATGACGGCCCCAATGCTGAGGTCAGAAAAATCATTCTAAAGGATACCTTTAATGCCTCATACCACCGTTTTAAGGTTACTGGGTTTTAATCTACAGGCTAAAGTATCTGCTTTGGAGAGTACAGCTAAACGCGTTATAATAGCATGCACGATATACGGGACAGAGAGGATATATGCTTTTTAAATACAAAGGCTTTGACAAATCAGGGAAACGTGTCCGGGGAACCATTGAGGCAAGTTCTCCCGAAGATGCAGGACAGAAACTTCGCAGACAGCAGATATACTATGATGCTCTCACTCCCGCAAACCGCTCCTTTTCTTTTGAAAAACTGACACAGAAAGAGATGCCTCCGGAGATGCTTGCCGCATTTTCAAGAGAGCTCTCCTCCTATCTCAAGTCCGGTATGACCATCTTGACAGCCATCAAGCTTATGGAGAACCAGCATGAGGATGAAAAGCGTTACCTCTCCTTTCTCAATGCCCTGAAAACCATGATCGAAGAGGGAAAATCCCTCTATCAGGCACTCACCGGACAGAGTGTCTACTCCCTGCCAGAGTTTTATGTACAGAGTCTCAATATTGCCGGACAGAGCGGGAAAATGGCAGAGGTACTGACCAATATGGGAGATTTCTTCTCTGCCCAGGAGAAGGTAAGGAAACAGGTCAAAGGTGCCATGGTCTACCCTACGGTTATCTTTACTGTCGCCATAGCCATTACCGGTTTTCTTATCACTTTTGTGGTACCCAAAATCACAGAAATCTTTGAAGATACCGACCAGAAGCTGCCGCCCATTACACAGTTTGTTCTCGCCATCAGTGATTTTCTCACTGCCTACTATGTACATCTGATCATTGGCATTATTCTGTTTGTTGTACTCTTCAAGGTTGCCTATGCCAAATGGCGTACTTTTCACCGTTTTATAGACGGCATTTTGTTGAGAATGCCCATTTTGGGAAACCTTATTCAAAACCATGAACTGGGAAGGTTCTCCTATATTCTTTCCCTGCTTTTGGGTAGCGGGGTCGCCTATGCGCAGGCGGTCAAGCTTGCCGTTGCCTCCTTTGGGAACTACAAATTCATTGACCTGTTCACACAGGCTTCGGACAAAGTCATGGAGGGGAACAAACTTTCCAATGCACTGCAGTTAACCAAAGGGGCGAAGATCAAACGGAACTTTTTGCAGTCTCTGGCTCTGGGGGAAGAATCGAGCGAGGTTAGCGAGGTACTCGAAAATCTCTCCAAACTCTATGCAGAAGAGAATGAAGAGAAACTGAAAATCCTCCTCAGCCTGCTTGAACCGGCAATGATGCTGCTTATTGGTGCAGTTGTCGGGGTGATCGTATCGGCAATGCTGTTACCAATCTTTACTATGACACAAGGACTGAAATAATGGCAAAACCGCGTATTAGAGATGTCAAACAGGGGAAAACATCTTCCCCTAAACAGAAAAAAGCTTCAAAAAAAGAGACACCCCTTCACTATGCCTCTGCCTTCGATAAACTCAAGGCATTTCTCACAGACAGTTTCATGCTGCTGATGCCTATTATGTATGCCGTTTTCTATCTTGTTATGGGTGGTCGTGAGGGGTTCGCAGCCCATAAAGCACTGGGATGGCTCTACATTTTGCTGCCGCTGGTTCTCGTACAGACAGCATTTATGGTAAAAAGCGGACAAACACCGGGGTATCGTGCCTACGACCTTGAAGTGGTCGATGCCCATACAGGCAAACGTCCCGGTCCGGGACTGATTCTCTTTAGAAACCTTGCCGCCATCCTCTCTGCAGCAACACTTTTTGGATGGGCTATGATGTTCATACGCAAAGACAGGAAAAACCTGCACGACCTTTTAAGCGGTACGGTTATTATCAAAAAATCATGACAGCACCACGTTCTTGGGCAGCACTTCTGCTTGGTGCCTTCTACTTTTTCTACTTTGCACTGGTAGGCGTCTATGTGATCTTCTTGCCAAAAGTACTGCTTGAGGTCGGCTACAGTGCAACACAGGTTGGGATCATCTATGCAGCAGCTCCGTTTATGCGTTTTCTGCTGCCCTTTCTGTTTCGCAGGTTTGTTTCACTTACGCCGCGCATCTATCTGCTCTCGCTTCTGCTGAGCCTTGTCGCTACCCTTCTGTTCTGGGGTACGATCGACCATTTCTATCTCTATCTTGGTGCCAACCTTCTCTTTGGGGGAGCGATGGGGGTAACACTCCCTTATGTAGAAACGATTGCCCTGGCAATCCTCTCCAAAAGCAGATATGGCAAGGTACGCCTTTGGGGTTCACTCGGTTTTATGGGTATTGCGCTTTGGCTTGGGAAGGTGCTCTCCTCCCCACAGGAAGCACTCTATTATCTCTCTACTATGACACTGCTTACAATGGTTTTTGGTGCCATGGTGATCCGATACGACCAGACAGAACACACTTCTGCACAGGATGATGCCTCTTTCTCTCTGGCAAAGTACTGGGCATTCTGGATCTCCGTATTTCTGATGCAGGTAGGGTTTGGCGGCTTTTACAACTTTTTTACCATCTATGAAACAGCCCACGGCATCTCCCTGGAGATGACCAGTTGGATGTGGAGTTTTGGTGTCATCTGTGAAATTGCCATGCTCTATTTTCAAGGGCCGCTGCTGCAAAAAAACCTTCTCACCATTTTACAGTTTGCCACACTCGTAACAGCAGTACGCTGGCTGATGCTCTATCTCTTCCCCGACTCTGTGGTTTTGACTTTCGCTTCACAGTCCCTGCATGCGGTCAGCTTTGCCCTTTACCATACCGCTGCGATCACCTACGTCTTTTCACTCTACACACAAAAAAGACTTGCCCAGCAGTTCTTCCTCGGTATCGCTTTTGGTCTTGGCGGTTCTGTCGGAGCGCTTCTTTCGGGCAGGATCTACGGAGAGTATCTTTTCCTGATTGAGTCAGGTATCACCTTTATCGCTTTTGTGGTACTCTTTATCCATGCAAAACGGAAAAAGCATATCTTAAAGGCACACCCATGAAGTACAGCATACCGGCGGTTGTTTTCAGCGGAGGAAAAAGTTCCCGCATGCAGGAGGACAAAGCACTTCTGCCTTTTGACGGATATCCGACCCTTGCCGCATACCAGTACAACAGACTCAAAAGCATGTTTGAAACGGTCTATCTAAGCGGGAAATCGGACAAGTTCGGTATGGATGCTCCTGTGCTTTTGGACAGCAGCGATATCTACTCTCCCATGGTAGGTCTCTATTCGGTACTAACGCAAATAGAGAGTGAGGCGTTCATCCTTAGTGTCGATAGCCCTTTTGTCAGCGGGAATATCATCCATACCCTTGTTGAAGCGGCAGATAAGAAATATGATGCTGTTGTGGCAAGAAATTTTGGAAAAGTACAACCATTATGCGGTATCTATCGCCAATCGATACTTCCGGTCATTGAAAAAGACCTCTCTTGCGACGGGCACAAACTTGGCAAACTGCTTCAAAAGGCAAACTGCTGCTATATCGACTTTGAAGAGGAGGATGCCTTTATGAACCTAAACCATCCTCATGAATACCAAAAAGCCCTACTGCTTTCTAAAATTTAGCTCAATGCCGCTTTCGAGCATCTGGATCATCAGTTTTTTGGAGAAGAAGACAAATTTTTCAAACAGTGTGCTGTGGTACTTGTCTTTATGGTAAATCATCAAAAAGTCACGTTTACACTCAAAGTTTTTGACCGGTACACGATATAGTTTGCCCTCACCCAGCTCATTTTCAACCGATATCTTTGAGATACATGTCAGACACTCTCTGTTCATCAATATACTTTTGATTGACTCCGTATGTCCCAGTTCAAAAAAGATGTTCAGGTCGTCCACCTTCTCCTTGATGTAATTCAAAAAAACTTCACGTGTACCCGAACCTTCCTCTCTGAGTACCCAGCGCTTTTGTGCCAGTTCATCAATATAGCACGGCTTGGCAAGCTCCTCTTTGGAGGTCACAACAATCAGTTCATCAACACCGATCTTCTCTTTGATGATGTCCGATCCGCCGACAAAGCCCTCCACAAAACCGACATCGATCTGCCCGTTCTGGATCATCTCGGTAATCTCTTTGGTGTTACCCTCTTTGAGTGTGATCTTCACATCCGGATAGGAGCTCATATAGCTGCATATAATCGACGGCATCAGATAATCGACAATCGTGGTACTTGCACCAACACGGATCATTCCTTTGTTCTCAGAATTTTGGAACTCATACTCAATATCAGAGAGTTTTTTGAAAATAGGATCGATCTCCTTGTAAAAAGCACGTCCTACCTCGTTGAGTACCAGCTTCTTGTTAATACGGTCAAATACCGGACGGCCAAGGATATTTTCCATCTCTTTGATGGACATGGAGATCGCCGACTGGCTGAGGTTCATCTCTTTGGCGACATTGGTCAGGTGCCCAGACTCCACGACATTGAGAAAAATCTCCATCTGTCTTAGTGTTAACTTCATAATCTCTCTCTTTGCTTCGAAAAAATTTATTATCGCTGACGATTTTATTGATTTTACTATTATATCAAAAATATGGTAGAATTTCAAAAATGTTATCAGTTTTTTTTAATAAAATTAACTTATGAGGTGGAACATATGCCATTTTCTCCAGAAAATCGTAAAGGTACCCTAAGCGGTATCCTCTTTGTCGCGATCTTTGCAGCAGGTGCAACCTACATCGCAGGTCTTGGTCCTGTCAAAGCGTTGGGGCTCT
Source organism: Sulfurovum sp. (assembly GCA_027029065.1). The sequence goes on along the minus strand of JALVGO010000036.1, from coordinate 7,013 downwards.
CCCCACTGGTCATCGGTATCGTTATGGGTATCTTCTATGCCAACACCCTACACAACCAAACTCCGGCCCAGTGGCAGGGGGGCATCACCTTCTCTGCAAAGAAGATCCTCCGTTTTGCCATCGTACTCTACGGTTTCCGCCTGACCTTCCAGGACATCATCGCTGTCGGACTGGATGGCTTTCTTGTCTCTTTGATCATGCTCAGCTCTACCCTGATCCTCGGTTCATGGCTGGGGCATAAGATCTTCGGTATGGAGAAAGACACATCTATTCTGACCGCTTCAGGTGCAGCGGTGTGTGGTGCAGCAGCCGTACTGGCAACAGAGCCTGTCCTCAAGTCCGAAGAGTACAAGGCAGCCATCGCCGTTTCCATGGTTGTGCTTTTCGGTACCATTTCCATGTTCCTCTACCCGGTACTCTACACCGGCATCATCGAACATGCAACAGGATTCCTGCATATGACCGCACGTGAATTTGGTATCTATGTCGGCGGCACGATCCACGAGGTAGCACAGGTCGTTGCCGTTCCGGCTTCCGTTCCCGGTTCTCCAAAAGAGATGGCAGATGCCGCAGTTATCGTTAAAATGACCCGTGTGATTATGATCGCGCCAATGCTTATTATCCTTGGGGTTTACCTTGCATGGAGTGCCAAAAAAGAGGGTGGTGAAACATCAGGGAAAACCAAACTGGTGATTCCTTGGTTTGCGGTATATTTCATCATGGTTGCGGGGTTCAACTCACTGCACCTGCTGCCGGAGAACATCGTCAACCTCATCAATGAGGTCGATACTTTCCTGCTCACTATGGCAATGACCGCACTGGGAATGGGTACGATCTTCAGCAAGTTCAAAGGGCTCGGCCTTGCACCACTATACACCGCGCTGGGTATGTTCGCATGGCTGGTCATTGGCGGATTTATGGTAACCAAACTCATTGTAGAGGTGCTGTAAGCACTTCTGAACTTACGCTCTGCTTTTTTAGCAGGGTAGCTTATCTTCTTTTCTATCTATTTCATTATTTCAAGAAATTTTGTCCTTCTTTTGTCTTATAATATTGTAAACAGGAAGGACTCAAATGAAACTTTTATATGCTTTTCCTTTTGTATTAGCAGCATGGGCAATGTTTATTTTTGCGTATGTGAGCAAGAAAAACCAAATATATGTTGATACACTTTTATATGCTATATTCTCAATATTATTTCTCTATCTGGCAATCAAAAGATACAGAAACTACAAAATAGACAAACCGGATATTACCAATACTATCGCTATCAATATCGGTCTTTTTCCTCTGTTGTATTCCAACATAGTTCTAACACCCATCATGCTACAGGGAAAAGGCATACATGAATCTGGCATGGTTTATGCAGTTGTTCTTATCTATTCTCCTGCAATGTATATAGGTACACTCGTTATTACACAGCTGTATAAAAGCTTTTTCAGGAAATAGTGTAATACCAAAACAATTAGATGTAGAGTTTTGAAATTGCAGATAAGATAAAGAAATAATTTTTGTAAAAATGGTGGCCACGATTGGACTTGAACCAACGACCACTACCATGTCAAGGTAGTGCTCTACCAACTGAGCTACGCGACCACAAATTTTGTAGGTGGGAATTATATACGAAAGAAGCTTAATAAACGACATAAAGACAGGCTTATCAAAGCAAAAAAGGTTTTTTGACACTATTGACATTTCAAACGACTCTCTGCTATAATGCAAAAAAGTGCCAAAATGGCACATATGAAAGGATTTGTGATGAGCACAAAGACTCCTCGTATTACGGCTCGTGTGGATGTAGATACCCAGAAGCTTCTGTCAAAAGCAGCTGCTGTTTCAGGCATATCGAGTATCAACGCCTTTGTATTGAACGCTGCGATAGAAAAAGCGAAAAAGATTATGCAAAAAGAGCACGCGCTGAAGCTCAGTGCCAGAGATGCCATGCTTTTTGTAGATGCGTTGGATGCACCGCAGGTCAACCCAAGATTAAAACAGGCTATCAAAAACTATGAGACCAAAACACAATGAGAAGCGTCGCCCTTGACAGAAAGAGGCATGATAGAAAATCTTTTGATTGCGGGGTGAAGGCACTTAACAGCTACTTGCAAATGATGGCAAGTCAACACGCAAGCAGGGACAATACCCGTACATTTGTTTTGGAAGACGAAAACAACCCGAGTGTGATCATAGGTTACTATACGCTGACCATGATAAGCATAGACCTAACAGCACTCCCCACAGATCTTCGGAAAAAGCACCACAATGTGCATTCTGCCGGCCTTATAGCACGTCTTGGGGTAGATAAGCGATATAAAGGGAAAGGCTTTGGAGAGTGGCTGCTTGTGGATGCATTGAAAAAGTTGCTGCGTGCCAGTGAAAGTGTGGCTTTTCCTCTTATTGTCGTAGACGCCAAGGACGGGGCAGCAGATTTTTACAAAAAGTTTGGTTTTGTGCCTTTTTTTGATGCAAAGCATAGACTCTTTATCACGGTTGATAGCGTGAGAAAGAGTTTTTAACTTGTTCCCGCGCTTGTATGGGAGCGAGAGAAAATCTTTTCCCTTTTTGAACAAGTAAGTACTACTGCTTATAATCTCTTTCTAAAATCTCTTTCATAAATTTGTCATTTTTCAGTTTTTTGTCAAGCTCAACTCGTTTTTTAAAAAGAGTTATAACTTTATCGCAATCTTTAATTTCTTTCAAAAGATTTAAACTTCTTTCTCTTTCCATAATAGCACCGGCTTCTATATAAATATCTTTAATTTTTTCATTGCTTATAAAATTATCTCTTATATATGTTTCTGTGTAAAAATAAGTGCTAATGACAAATACTCCAAAGATAAACAATATAGCAACTTTCCTTAGAACTGAGTCATGAAATACTTTGAAAAGTCCTATATAAATTGAAGCATATGCGACTGACAATAGTATGGATGTACTCATATTATATACGATACGGTAATAATCAAACCTACTAAAAATAATAGTTGCTATTAAAACCAAAGCTATATTTGACACAAGATAATAATTTAACTCTTTTTTCTTTAATGCAACTCTTCCAATACTCCAAACAAAATAAACACTTGCCAATACTATAGAGATAGCCGGAACCATATCAAAAAAAGTTTCGAAAGAAAAGTCATCTATTGTAAACAGATAAAAAACACCAAAAAAACTAGCAATAAAAACAGTACGAATCAATACATCCATTTTCAAACCCTATTCATACGGACATGAGAGTCCGCATTGTTAACTCGCTCCCACACTCCCATGCAGAAACATGGGAGCAAGAGAGAAGCTTTATTCTATCTCCAATGTCTTTTTGTTTTTAATTGAGCCAAGAAGTATTTCTTTGGTGATTATGCCATTAATTGGTTTAGTATATATGACAAAATCAGTGGGAAGATAATGTATATCTTCTTTTGCAATCTTCCAATTTCCAACACAACAAGCAGCAATAAGTCTAAATTCTCTATACGATACATAATATTCATAATTACGTAAACTTTTATGTTCTATTAAATATGAAAGTATCTCTATTGATTCATAAAATTTACCGCCACGAAGATATTCGCGACCTAAAATAGAATAATATGCTGCATTATTTGGATTACAAGATATAGCTTTACTGTAATTAAGATAAGCATCTTCAGTTTGTAACATTTTTTTGTATAGATCGCCTTTTAAGGCATAGCATTCAGCTCTATTGTATTTGCAACACAGCTCATTAATTTCGTCTAACAATACACTAAATTCTTTTGCAACGTTGAATCTTTTGTGAAAATTATATATTTCAACTGGCGTATCTCTTTCTCCGTATAAATTAGTGCTCAACCTTATTTCCTCCACATTTTTGAGAAACCAAACCTTTTGCACAATCATAAGGATTAGTATATCCTCCTGTTAAACCTGTATTACAACCACCCATTTCTTGTTCACATATTTCATATGCTCTATTCCACTCTTCTTCACAAGTTTCAGGATTGTTTGTAGCGGCTTCTGCAGCAGCTTTAGCAGCCTCGCGCGCTGCTGCTTTTGATAAACCTTTAGCGAGAGCTCTTGCTGCTGCTGCACGAGCCGCTGCAGTTGCAGTCGCACGTGCTGCACTTGCAATTGCAACATCAATAATTACTTCTAAAATTGGAATAAAAATTGCAAACTGACCATTAGGGTCTTTTAAATTTACCGGACTATCCCAAACATACCTATACCAGTTAAAATCCCCGCTCGCAAACCCTATCGGATCCTCAGACAAAAATCTTTGAATCGTAGGGTCGTAATAGCGGGCTCTATAATAGTAAAGATCGTCGGCATCAACTTCTCTACCGGTATAACCGTAAGGATTGTTCGTCTCTACGGTTTTGGTATGGTCTATTATAGCACCGTAATGGTTATCGTAAGCAAAGCTTTCGACTATATTGCCATTTTCATCGGTTAAAGCCACGATTGAGCCTTGATGGTCTCGGTGGTAGTAGAATGTACCATTGGCGTTTGTAATGCTTAGCGGAGTGTCTATACTCTCATCGTGGGTGATGGTGGCGATGACTTGATTGTTACTATCCAAGATAGCGATGATATCGTCGCCGTCATAGAGATACTTTTGTGTTATGCCATCTTCTGTTTTGCTGACTCTTCTGCCAAAGGCATCATAAGCGAATTCGAGTGTTTTGATCGTTTGGTTGTTTTCGTCTTGTTTGGTATAGCTTACAAGTTGGTTTCTTGCGTTGAAGGTGTAGGTGCTTGTCAGCGTGGGAATGCATACCAAAACTTTGCATACAGAAAACCACCCTCCCTACAAAATACACAGCATACACACTCCCACACAGGAGTGTGGGAGCGAGAGAGATTAAGAGTATTTTTTTAACCAGTTCTCGAATTGTTTCTCTAGTTTTTTATCCGACCATTTAAAGTAAAATTTGTTTTCCATATCATGATCAATTATCATTGCAGGGTCAGACCCTAAATGGTCGGAAGCGTAAATTGTTTTGCTGTTTTTTGGGTAAAATATAACAGACATGAGTTGGTTATTGAAAAATTCCAGGATAGTAGTTCCGTTAGAGCCTTTGTATTTAAAAATTGTGGTTTTTATCTTGCTGTATCTATATTTTGGTCTCTTATCCATGATAAAAGCATCTTTAACTATATCATAGTCACCATGCCTCTGCTTAATGAGATGTTGAACTTCTTTTATAGACATATTGCTTTTTAACCCAAAAGCCAAATCGATTGGATAACCGGCAGATGAAGAGCATGAGATTAACAATAGTAGTGCTATAGTAAATTTCAACATTATTATAAGCCTGTTTGTAATCTTTTATTTTTTAACGCTTTTTTGCATTTAGCCGGACATGACGATGGGTCAAAGCTAACTCATTCCCACACTCCCACACGGGAATACATACCAAAGCTTTGCATACAAAAAACTACCCTTCCTACAAAATACAGAGCATACACACTCCCACGCAGCAGGAGCGTGGGAGCGAGAGACGACATAAGAGCCGTTTGTGTTTATTAAACAATGTCACTTCTTCTGACACACCCAACTGCTCTCTTTGCACAAACGATCCAAATAGCGCTGTGCTTCTGTCTGTCCGCTTTGGAGTGCGGCACGGAGATTGTCGTAGGCTTTCAGTTTGTCAGGGTTGATGCCTTCACCCCATGCGTACAGGATGCCAAGGTTGAGCTTGGCATTTGCGTCACCCATCTCTGAAGCTTTCTGGAAATAGGAGAAGGCACGGTTTGTGTCCTTTTTGACCCCTTCCCCTTTGAGGTAGAGCGCACCAAGATTGTTGTACGCCTCTTTAACGCCGTTTTGTGCTGCTTTTTCGTACCAGTAGCGTGCACGCTCAAGTGCATGGGGATCTTTGGTGCCCATTGCATGATAGAGGCGGGCAAGGTTGTACTGTGCCGCTGCGACATTTTGCTCCGCTGCCTTTTCATACCAACTCATCGCTTTGGTCAGGTCTTGCTGTGCCCCTTCCCCTTTGGCATACATCAGCCCAACATTGAACTGTGCTTTGGCATCACCGTTCTTGGCAAGGATGTAAAACCCGTTGAGCGCTTCGATGTAGCTGCCTTTTTTGTAGGCTTCCATCGCATTGTCAAACTCTCCGGCACCCAGCAGTGACACTGCAAGCAGCGTACCCGCCAGTAGCTTCATACCATGTTTTCTCATATCAGTGTCTCCGCAATGAATGTCTTGGTTACTTTGCCGCCAAAGCGGTATACCCCGTCTTCATAGCTGACATAGAGTTCATCCCCGCTTTTGGGGTGTACCCGTATCTGGTCGGGCACATGCCCCTCTTCGTGATTGCGGATAAAACATGCGACCATCCCTGTACCGCAAGCGAGGGTTTCATCTTCCACACCACGCTCATAGGTGCGTACGTACATGGCATCATCTGTTACTTTACAGATGTTGACGTTGGCATTGTATTTCTCTCTGAGTTTGCGCATCTGGACGATGTCAAAGGTGTCGATATCGTCTCGTACTGCCACCAGATGTGGTACCCCGGAGTCTATCAGCCACCAGTTCTCACCATCCTCTTCGATATCGGTACGGATAATGCGCGGTGTAACCATGTCGCTAACCACATAAACGCCGTTAATGGTAGCACGGATCACCCCTGCACCGGTAAGGAACTCCGCTTTGCCATCTTTGCAGATGCCCTTCTCGTGCGCAAAGTGTGCCACCGCACGGCTGGCATTTCCGCACATTGCCGCATAGGAGCCGTCAGCATTGTAAAACTCCCACTCAAAATCATACTCCGGATGCGGCAGCACCACGACCATCCCGTCTGCACCGACACCGTTTTGACGGTGGCAGAGCTTTTTTGCCAAGGCGCTTCTGTCTGCCTTCTCCTGCGCAATGAAGATGATAAAGTCATTGCCGTTGGCAGAATATTTGGTCACAGTCATGCAAACTCCTTCAAGATCGCCTCTTTTGCTTTTTCGTATTCTACCCTAAGTTGGGTTTGGTCTTTGCTGTTATCAATGACATAATCTGCCATATAGCG
>JALVGO010000035.1:24075-40883 GCA_027029065.1 Sulfurovum sp. | reverse complement strand
AACATCCTCGCCTTCATCCGCCTGCTGCTGGCTCCTTTGATGTTTCTTTTTCTTGTCAATCAGGATGCTTCTTTCTTTCAGGGCATCCACCCAAGCTGGCTGAACTACTTTGCCGCATTTATCTTCGTGCTCGCTTCGGCAACCGACTTTTTTGACGGCTACATCGCCAGAACATTTGATCAGGTAACTGTACTGGGTGCCATTCTCGACCCGCTGGCAGACAAGATGCTGACCCTGGCAGGGTTTCTCGGACTTATGATGCAGGGTATGGCATCACCATGGGCGATCTTCCTCATCCTCACACGGGAACTCTTCATCACCGGTTTGCGCGTCTCTGCCGTCTCACAGGGCATGAATATCTCCGCATCATGGATGGGCAAGGTCAAAACTGTCGTACAGATGATCGCCATCGGCTTTCTGCTGATGCACTGGTCGGGTGGTACACTTCTGCTCTGGGTTGCTGTGGCACTGACACTCTACTCAGGGTACGAATATGTTAGGGATTTTTTTCGTCAAAACAGAGAATAAATAGAAACAAAACTTAAATTTTCTATATTTTTAATACTTTTTAGACAGAATTACCTATACCTATATTCATCCTGATCTCCCTATATACAGGGCATAACAAGACTTTCATTAATACATTAAACAAAAAGTTAACAGCTCATTGACTTTCTATTAATCTTTATGCTATTATTCCCGCCGTAATAACACACTAAAGGAAAAAACATGAAGTTTACAAAACTTAGTCTTGTAGCAGCAATCGCTGTTAGTTCTGCAATCGCAGGCGGGGACATCGCTCCAGTAGAGCCGGCAGCAGCACCGGTAGAGGCAGCTTCTCCATGGTCATTCAGCGGAGATGCGAAACTGTTCTACTCTTCAACAGATTCTGACTCTGTTGATCTCTTCTCTCAAGAAAGTGCCATCGGACAGGCGGCAATCAGTACTGATATCGGTTATGCTATCAACAGCAACTGGAAAATCAATGCTGGTCTGACTGGTATCGCGACACTTGGTCTTGATGACTCTGTGGTTTCCGGTGTATGGCTGTATGCTGGCGCACCTGTAAGTGCTGGTGATGCTCTCTGGATCGATACTCTGAACGTGACAGGTACTGCATTTGACGGGAAAGCAACTTTCGTTATCGGTCGTCAAGAGCTTGATACACCACTTGCATTTACTGAAACTTGGTCAATTGCAAACAACACATTTGATGCAGCAGTTGCTCTTGTAAAACCAACTGACGCTATCACTTTGGTTGCAGGTTACATCTACGATGGTAACGGTAACGGTGAAAGAATCGGTACATTTGAAAACCCAGAAGGTGGTTTCACTCACGATGACGGATATATTCCATCAGTAGCTGACAATGGTGCATGGACTGTAGCTGCGGTTGCAACTATCAGTGACGTAACTGTTCAGGCATGGTACTACGATGTAATGGACATTGCAGATGCACTATGGGCACAGGCAGATACAAAAGTAGCTGGTTTCACACTGGGTGCACAGTATGCATGGATTGGTCCAAAAGACAACCTTGACGGTGCTGAAGACTCTTCTGGTTGGGCAGTAAAAGCTGGTTATGATGTAAATGGTCTAAACCTCTGGGCTGCTTACTCTTCAGTTGATAGCGATGGTGCACTTCCAATTGCCAACACAGCTACAATTAGTCAAACAAGCCCATGGAGCGGTGGCAAAGCACAGTCAAAACTCTATACTGAAGCATGGTGGAACTATGGTTTCGTAGGTGTAGCTGGTGCAGATTCTTTCGCAATTGCTGCTGACTACAAACTCAACAACATCAATCTTGGTGCTCAGTACACATCTGTATCTAACGATGACAATGCTGATGCAGAAGTTGATGAGCTGACTCTTCTTGCCGGTACAGAGCTGATGGGTCTGGATGTACAGCTTGCTTACATCTATGCTGACTACGGTTCTACTGACAACAACACTGTTCAGGCATACCTTACTTACAAATTCTAAGATATGCATCTATTGCGGGGTTTTCCCGCAGTAGCCTCTCTAACTCACCTTATTTCCCACTTAAACATCTACATAAAAATATTCCTTTTCTGATAATCACTTTCAAATTTAACTTTTTTTAAGCAAATTAGGAGTACATTACACTATCAAAAAGATAAATGATAACTATTTTCATTTTACTTTTAAAAGAGCATAAGGATTATTAATCAATGGAAAAGATCGTCGTCGCACTGGCAGGACAACCCAATGTAGGGAAATCCTCACTTATCAATGCCATCTCCAATGCCAAACTAAAAGTAGGCAACTTTTCAGGTGTCACGGTAGACAAAACCGAAGTCATCTTCAAACTCTGTGATGAAACCTCATGTAAAGACTATGAGGTGCACATCATCGACCTTCCAGGTGCCTACTCTCTGACTGAATACACCATTGAAGAGAAGGTAACGAAAAGTTTTCTGCAAAGTGACGAGTATGACATCATCGTAAACGTTGTCGATGCAACCAACCTGCAGCGTAACCTGCTCTTTACCACCCAACTGCTCGAAACCGGAAGAAAGGTCATCGTTGTACTCAATATGATGGATGAAGCCCAAAAAGAGGGCATAGAGATAGACGAAAAACAGCTCTCTGCCATTCTTGGTGTACCAGTCATTAAAACGTCCGCTACAACCAAAGAGGGTATTGAATCACTCAAACATGCCATTGTAGAGGTTTATGAAAAACCGCAAACCACCTCAAAAGTGATCTACTCCGACCCCATAGAAGAGGAGATAGAACATATCGTCACTTTCCTTGAAGAGAAAAAGTACAAAAGCAGTCTTCCCTATCGTCACCTTGCTGTCAAACTGCTGCAGGAAGATGAAGATGTCTACAAGCAAATGCATGATGAACCCATCTGGATAGAGCTGCTGCCTATTTTACGCGAAGCCCTCGAACATATCTATCTTCACATGGGCACCAAAGACCTTGAAGAGATCTTTGCCGATGAACACTTTGCCTTTGCAAAAGGGGCAAAGATGGAGGTCATGTCTGTCAAAAGCATGCGGGCAAAGAACCTAACACAGAAGATCGACAACCTGCTCATCAACAAATGGCTTGGTGTGCCTATCTTCCTCCTCTTTATGTGGCTGCTCTTCCAGCTCACCTTCACACTGGGTGCCGTTCCTATGGACTGGATAGATGCCGGGTTTACATGGCTGGCAGATCAAACACGTACGATACTTGGCGACGAAGAGCTTGCCTCACTCGTTGCAGACGGTGTCATTGGTGGTGTCGGTGCAGTGGTGATGTTCCTGCCCAACATTGTCGTTCTCTTTCTTGGCATTGCCCTGCTGGAGACCACAGGGTACATGAGCCGTGTGGCATTCCTGCTGGACGGCTTTTTCCACAAGTTCGGGTTGCATGGCAAAAGCTTTATCCCGCTTGTGACCGGTTTTGGCTGCTCTGTCCCAGCCTACATGGCGGCACGTACTCTCAAAAATGAAAAAGACAGGCTCATTACCCTCTTTATCATCGGATTTATGAGCTGTGGGGCGCGTCTGCCTATCTATGTCCTCTTTGCAGGGGCTTTTTTTGGCAAAGAGCATGCTGGGAACATCCTTTTTCTCATCTACATCTCAGGTGCGATGCTGGGGCTGTTTATGGCAAAAGCACTCAAAACCTTTGTCTTCAAAGGGGAAGATGAGCCTTTTGTTATGGAGATGCCAAAGTACCGTCTCCCCTCTGCCAAACTGATCTGGCACACCGTTTACGGACAGGCAAAAAGCTACCTCAACAAAGCCGGTACCTTCATTCTGGCTGCTTCCATACTGGTCTGGTTTGCCAGCAACTACCCCAAAAATCCGGAACTTGAAGCTGTTTATCAGACCAAAATAGCTCAGATACAGGATGAGGCACAAAAAACAAAACTTGACAATGAACTTCAGGCAAAACTGCTTGAGCAGAGCTACCTTGGACGGGTAGGGAAAGCAACGGAGCCTTTCTTCGCGCCGCTTGGCTTTGACTGGAAAATGTCCGTATCACTCGAAGCGGGACTCGCTGCAAAAGAGGTTGTTGTTTCCACTCTTGGTGTTCTCTACTCACTGGGGGATCAGGTCGACCAGGAGAGCAACAGCCTGCTTGCACAGATACGGGCACAGATCCCCTTTGCAGCAGCGATCGCCTTCATTGTCTTTGTCATGATCTATCTGCCTTGCTTTGCCGCCTCTGCGGTCTTTGCCAGAGAAGCGGGAGGATGGAAGTATCTGGTCTATCTCTTTGTGATGACCACGGCGAGTGCATGGGTACTTGCGTTTGTGGCGTATAGGGTCACGTTGTTGATCACAGGATGAAAATTAGAAATTAAAAGTTAAAAATTAAAAAGTAGATTTCTAAATTCAATAAATTATTGAGGTTTCACTCGATGGCGACAAAGGAGTGCCCAACCCCTGAAAGGGGCGCTTGCGTTCACGACTGCCAGAGCTATCGAGTGAAACCGGTGATTTTTTAGAAAACACAAAGTTTAAGGAGTAGGAAGTATGAAGTTAACAGAGCTTACCAAAGGGGAGCGTGGGGAGATTGTCAAAATACATGCAGACAAGACACTCAAAGACCGTCTCAACTCTTTTGGGATCATGCGTGGAGAAGAACTGACCGTCAAAGGGTGTTCACTTGCCAAACAGACCATGGAGATAGAGGTGGGCGGTACATTGATCGCCTTGCGTAAAGAGGAAGCGGAGAAGATAGAGGTTGAGAAGATTTAACATCTCGCCTCTCGTTTGATTGAAAGGCATATACAAGAGGATTTTTATGAAACTACACATTTTAACATCTACATTTTTGATAACAACTATTGTTATTAGTGCCAACACTGAGAATACACAGCAACCAACAGCAGTACAGTCTGTCAGAAACATTCTTGGTACCTACGATACAGAGATGCACACCAAAGGACAGCTGCGTGCTGGTTTTATCACACTGGCTCAGGAAGGTACAGAACGTACCAATGCCTACGGAATTGGGGGACACATACACTTCGACACCAAGCGCTGGAACGGCATCATGCTTGCCCTCTCAGCATACACGGTGATCGACCCGGCAATCAACCAAAATCCGCTGCATACCAATCCGGACTTTTTCGATGCCTCCAACAAAAGTTTTGCCCTGCTCTCCAAAGCCTACATTGACGGCAAATGGCACAATACCGAAGTGAAGCTCGGCAGACAGGCTCTTGACACACCTTTTGCCGACAGTGACGACATCCGTATGATGCCAAACTTTTTTAGCGCCTACACACTCAAAAACACTGATATTGCGCACCTCACCCTGCAGGCAGGTTTTATTGACAAGATGGCAGGGTGGGAGAACGGTGTTGACAGCAGCAAATTTGTCGATGTCGCACAGGTACTGGGTACCGACAATACCGACGGCATCTACTACGCCTCAGCCGCCTACGATATTGACAACCTTTCATTGAGTTTCTGGTACTACCACTACACTGACATTGCCGATATCCTCTATGCGGAAGCAGGCTATGCCTATACCCTCTTTGACCATGCAGAACTGACTCTCGGCTTGCAGTATAGTGATACCGAAGAAACAGGTGCGGCACTGCTGGGTACCAAAAATGCCCATACATTCGGCATAAGTGCGGAGCTTGCGTTCCCCTCACTTGGCATCACACTGCTGGGAGCCTACAACAAAGACAATGGTAAAAGCGGAGCCTGTGACCTCTCTCTTGGTGGTGGCCCCTACTTTACCTCTATGGAAGACCAGACCGTCGATGCCATAGGCACAAAAGGGAGTGCATGGATGGCAGCGGCAGGATATGACCTTTCCGTACTGGGGGCACCACATCTAAACTGTGGTATCGCCTACGGAAAGTTCACTGCCAATGAAGCAGACATGCACTACCATACCAATGAGACAGATATTGTCGTTGAATATACGCCTCTTGATCAGCTTACCATTACTGCTGCCTATGCAAATGTCAATCATAAAGATGACAATGGAGAAGATTTTGACCAGTTCAGACTTATTGCTGCATATAGTTTTTAACAGGTTAACACCTCTCACATGCACATAGTGGCGGGAGTGTTGCTTCAGCACTGCGTATTTCATCTATGACACACTTTAAAAAAGCATCTGCATTTGCATTGAGTGTGTAGATTGCCCACTTCCCCTCTTTGTGCGATACAAGTATGCCTGTATCTTTAAGCTGTTTGAGATGTCTGGAGACAAGTGGTTGGGAAAGTCCGAGTGTATCACACAGTTCACAGACACAGACACTGCCCTCTCTTGCTATCAAGGCAATGATCCTCACACGGTTTATGTCCGACAACGCTTTAAACAGCGCTGTCAACTCGTTAATCTTTGCCACTTTCAGCTCCTTCAAAGGCATCTTTTCATATAACTATATTGTTATATGATATCCAATGTTCTATTAAGGAGATCATACAAAAGAAGGGTTATAGATGGAAATTACACACTTTTTAGAAGCTCTCTGGCAGCTTAGCGTCGCCATGGCACCCTACATCCTGTTTGGGCTTGTCTTTGCGGGCATTTTACATGAGATCGTACCAGACAGCATCGTTACCAGACATCTTGGCAGTGACAATGTCTCTTCGGTGGTCAAGTCCACCCTCTTTGGTATCCCTCTGCCTGTCTGCTCCTGCGGGGTCATCCCACTGGCAACCTCCATTAAAAAATCGGGTGCAAGCAAAGGGGCTACCCTCTCCTTTCTTATCTCAACCCCCATTACCGGTGTGGACTCCATCTTGGCAACCTACGGCATCTTTGGGTGGATCTTTACCCTCTACCGCATCATCACCTCCATGTTCATCGCCGTCGCAGCAGGCATTTTGACCAATGTTTTTGGCAAATCAGATGAAAAAGAAAATGAGGAAACAGATAAAAAGAGCTCTGCAAGCAAAACAACATTTGGTGCTGTAGGGGTACAGCACCCTACGCAAACTGCATTTACACCCAAAGCAACCAACCAACCCCAAACATTCTCAACACTCAGCACTAAACCCTCAACACTCTCCCCAAAAATAAAGGCATCACAAAGTGATGCAAACCATCATTCCTCATTTGCTTCCGCCCCGGAAGCGCCCTCCTGCTGTTCGTCAGACTCATGCTCTGATAATAAAACAAAAGGCTTCTCCTTCACAGCAGCAATGAAGTATGCCTTTATCACCCTCCTTGGTGATATCGCCAAACCTCTCTTTTGGGGGTTGCTGCTTGGTGCTCTCATCACTGTGGCGATCCCGGACAATCTCAGCGAACTGCTTAAAACCTACAACTGGCTGAGCTACCTCATCGTCATCGCCATAGCTGTGCCAATGTATGTCTGTGCCACTGCCTCGCTGCCCATTGCCGCAGGACTGATGCTAAGCGGTGTAAGTGCTGGGGCGGCTTTTGTCTTTCTCTCGGCAGGCCCTGCAACAAACACCGTCACTATCGGTGTTGTCAAAAAGATGCTCGGCAGCCGTTCACTGGCAATCTACCTCGGTACCATCGTAATCGGCAGTATCCTTTTTGGGCTTGGGCTTGACTTTGTTTTTGACGCTTCCAACATCGACCCTGTGTCACTGGTACACATGGATGAACATGGTGGCATCATTGCAACCTTGAGTGCTGTTGTGCTGTGGGGAATGGTACTCTATTTTCTTGCCAAACCGTGGTTTACAAAAAAATCCGAATGCAGCGGCGGCAGCTGCTGTGGAAGCTGAGTGTATGGCAATTTTGGCTATACTGATCCCATACCAAAAGGAGTGTGCATGAAAGTGACAATTATCAAACTGCTCTTACTGCTGTCACTCTCTTTTAACGTCACCCATGCGGCATTCATTGCCATAGAAGACAACCATGCACAGTGCCATCACACCACTGCCGTAGATTTTGTTCTCGAACAGAACAGCAGTGACGACTGTGGCGATCTGTGTAAAATACACCATCTCTTTCACTTTATGGCAATCCTCGATGAAGCACTGCCCGCATTGGCACTGCCTACACATCAAGAGGCACCACAAACGAAAACAGCGGCATACACACCCCCTTTTAAAACAACCGAACACAAACCTCCCATATACACCTAACCCTACCCTATTCCAAAAATATATTTAGACTAACCGTTCGGTACTGCCGGACTTACAAATCTTTATTGACACTCTGAATAATAATTACCGAAGTTTCACTCGTAGTTTTTCAGAGAACCCTATTTAAAATGATACAAAGGATTTTGCCGATGCAAAAAACACTCATACTTTTCACCACGCTCTCCCTCTCACTGTTTGGGATGAGCTATGAACAGTTCAAAGCCTACACCCTCAAACACTCCCCTGTGCTTCAGCAGCAGCAGTTGAAGGTGAAAATGGCCAATACCCAAAACGGCATAGCACTCAGGGCACAGAACCCCTCACTCTACATAGGGGGTGCAGACTACAACCCCAAAAACGGCTCAAACGAGCTTGGCTATGCCGTCAGCTTCTCACAACCGGTACGTACCGGCAGCTTCTATGAGGGGGTACAGGCGACTGCCAATGCCAATCTTCAACTGGCGCAGGCATATGCCACAGAGGGGCGTGCGGGCTACCTGCGAAGTCTGGAGAACCTTTACACCAACTATGTCTACCAGAGCAGACTGCTCAGCCTGATTGAAGCGGAGTACCGACTCTCACAGAAGGTTACCCAGATGGTTTACAAACGCTACAAAAGCGGTTTGGAGAACAGGGTTGCCTACCTGCAGGCAAAGACACAGACATCGATGCTGAAAACGCAGCTCTACACCGCACGCCAGCAGCGTGATACACTCTACTATCAGCTGCTTGCTACAGCAGGCTTGAGCAAAAAAGTCTCGCTTGCAAAAGTATTCATCTACGATATCTCAGCAGCGAATGCCCAAAGCGGTAAAACAACACCTCTTGAAGCGATACTCCTTGCCAAAGAGAGGCTCTACCAAAGCAAAGCGATTGCCGCACAGGGGAGTTTTACACAGTACGAACTGAATACCGAGCTGGAAAAAGAACCCGATCAGTCCATCTTCCGTCTGGGTGTCTCCATACCGCTGGCAATAAACCATGACCGAAGCCAAGAGCGGATGCTTGCAAAACTGCAGCAAAATCAGGTCGCACTCGAACGACAACAGCTTGCTGTAACACTGAAAAATCAGAAACAGATGCTGCAAAGTGCTATCAAAGAACTGACGGCACAATACCATGCACTGCAAAACCTGCAAAAAGAGCAGCAGGAGCTCACCGCACTGCTTCAAGAGGGATATACCATCTCCAAAGGATCTCTGTTCGAACTGATGACAGCCAAGAACAGGCTGATCCAGACACGCAAAGCCTTGCTTCAGACACAAAAAACGATCAACGAGAAAAAAATAGAACTACGCTTTTTACAAGGAGCCTACAATGACTAAAAGACTACTACTGCTTTTCCTGCTTCCATTTGCACTTACAGCACAGGATATTACCATGGCGCACGCCAAAGAGGAGACGCTTGGAAAGATTGTCTCCGTAAATGCACAGATCACACAGCTCTCCAGCCAGAAACAGAAGATCGTCTCACGGCTTCCGGGACATGTGGAAAACTACTTCGTCACACCGGGACAGAAGGTTGCAAAGGGTGACAAAGTTGTACTAATAGAGTCGATTGCCCTCTCCAAAATGACCGCGGAATACCTTGCACTCAAAGAGCAGGCGAAGGCGGCAAATGAAAAACTGGAGACTGCCCGAAAACTCTACCAAAAAGGGCTTACTTCCCAAAGCGAGTTCAATCAGGCTATCATAGAATCTGAAAACGTCCTTTCAAAGCTGAATGCACTGCGCTCCCAGCTTGACTCGCTTGGTATCGATACCGCCTTACTCAAAAAGGCAACAGACCAGTTTACACTCTACGCACATGCCGACGGTATCGTAGGCGATATCTTCGTACCCTTGCACTCCAATGTTGATGCTCAGCAGCCACTGATGTCCATCGTCAACCAAAATGCATTCTACGCTGTTGCCTATCTCAGTGTTAGTGATGCGATGCATCTTTCAGACAAAAGCAGCGGCACGATCACCTACGCGGGAGAGAGTTACAAAGCACACTTCGTACAGTTGATGCCTGTTATAGATGATGAGACACAGCGTGCCAGAGCACTCTTCGCACTCGATTCACATCCAAAAAACACCCTCATCAATACCTTTACCCAAATGCAGGTCTCTCTTCCACCCTATACCAAAGCAGTTACTGTAAACAAAAGTGCACTTTCACTCTTCAAAGGAGAGTGGGTGGTTTTTGTCGAAAAAGCACATGAAGAAGGACATGATGCAAAAGAAGAGGCACATGAAGATAAGGATGAGGGACATGATGAAGCAGAACACGGTGAACATGAGCATGAAGAGAGTCCCTATGAACCAAGGGTAGTCGTGCCTCTTGCCTACTTCGGCAACCGTGTTGCCATCAAAGGTCTCAAAACAGGTGAGGAGTATGTTGCATCAGGCGTCTATTTTGTCAAATCTATGATGCTGAAGTCCTCACTTGGCGAGCATGGGCATTAGGAGCAGATGATGAAACCATTTTTTGAACTGCTTATACGTTACAAGTTTCTCGTGCTGGCACTCTTTATCGCCATTGCAAGTTTTGGCTACAAAGCCTACAGAGAGATCCCTGTCGATGCCTTTCCTGATATTACCCCCAAACAGGTAGTCATCTATACCGAGAGTCCGGGCAACTCTGCAGAGGATATAGAGAAACTCATCACTTACCCTGTCGAATCTGCCATGGCAGGACTTCCGGGGGTCAAGATGATCCTCTCCAATTCCATTTTCGGACTTTCATACGTCTCCATCTTTTTTGAGGATGGCTACGACACCTACTTCCTGCGTCAACTGGTAACGGAACGGCTCAATACCGTAAAAATTCCAAAGGGGTGGGGAAAACCCACCATGGGGCCCAATACCACCGGTCTTGGACAGGTATTCTGGTATCAGCTCAAAGATACGACGGGCCAACACTCTCTAACCAAACTGCGAGAACTTCAGGAGTATACCGTAGGACCTATGCTAAAGTCGGTTGACGGTGTTGAAGAGGTCATCGGATGGGGCGGATTTGAGAAACAGTATGATGTGCTTATAGACCCCAAACGTCTTCAGGCAACCGATACAACCTACGATGAGATCGTTGAGGCACTTGAGCGTTCCAACATCTCTGCAGGAGGACAGTACCTGGAGTTCAACCGGGAACAGTACCTCATCAGGGGTGCAGGCTTTTACCAGAGTCTCGATGACATACGCAACACTGTCGTGCGCAGCAAGGGAGTGCTTGCTGTAACCATTGGCGATATAGCCGAAGTCAAAGAGGGCAAAGCACCACGCTTTGGTGCGGTGACCATTGATGGCAAAGAGGCGATGTTTGGCATGGTCTTGCAGCGAAGCGGCACCAATGCCGCCAAAGTGGTCGAATCCATCAAAGCCAAACTGCCACTGGTCAATGCAGCACTTCCTAAAGGAGTAGCGATAAAAACCATCTATGACAGAACACAGATCACCCACAAAGCAGTCAATACGATGACATCGGCACTCCTTACAGGTTCTGTGCTGGTTGCCATTGTCCTTTTTCTTTTCCTTTTTGAACTGCGTTCGGCGTTTATTGTCATCATCTCACTGCCGCTTTCTCTGCTGATGGCATTTTTGATGATGAAAGCATACGGCATGTCTGCAAACCTTATGAGTCTTTCGGGACTTGCTATTGCCATTGGGATGATCGTTGACGGTACCATTGTTGTCGTCGAAAACAGTTTCAGACTGATGCACGACAATCCCAAAATATCTCGTGCAGAAGTGATCGCCGAAGCAACGGCAGATGTTGCCAAACCGGTCATCTTTGCCCTGCTGATCATCGCTGTGGTGTTCATCCCTCTGCTGAGCCTTACAGGGCTTGCAGGCAAGCTCTACACACCGATGGCACTCGATATTGTCTTTGTCATGCTCGGTTCGCTTGCGGTGGCACTGCTGCTGGTACCGGTGCTCTCTTTTATGCTTCTAAAGACCGGAAAACATGCTAACTCTCCATTGATGAACAGCATCAAAGGCATCTATACACCTATGCTCGAATTTGCACTGCACAATGCAAAGAAACTCATTATCGCCACCTTTGCGATATTTGCGATCCTCACAGCACTACTGATGCAGCAGGGGCGTGAGTTCATGCCTGAACTCAATGAAGAGTCCATCATGTACCGTGTCATCGCCATTCCCGGTACTGCCTTGGGGCAGAGTGTCGAGACCGGCAAAGCAATAGAAACCTACATACTCAAACACTATCCTGACAAAGTAGATGCTGTACTCTCTATGATAGGAAGAAGCGAAAAGGGTGAGACAGCACAGGGGAACTATATGGAGGTGCTGCCGACACTCAAACCCGATGTTGAAAACATTGAGGCACTCGAGCACCGCATGACTGCCGATCTGCAAAAGCACTTCAACTATGTACAGTTCATCCCCACACAGCCTATCGCCATGCGTATCGAAGAGCTTCTAGAGGGGGTCAAGGCAGAACTTGCCGTCAAAATTTACGGGGAAGACCAGAAGGTGATGGATCGTATCGCAACACAGATACAAAAAGCAGTCTCCGGCATCGAAGGGCTTGAACGTCCGGAGATCGAATCACAGCTTGGACAGGCACAGATTGTCATCCGTCCGGACTATCTGGCTCTCTCACGCTACGGCATCAGTGTCGATGAAGTGATGCGTGTCATTCGAAACGGGATTGGTGAAGAGCCTGTCACAGAAAAGATAGAGGGTGTCAAACGCTTCGGCATCGTACCAAAGATCAAAGATGCCAAAACGGATATTGCGTCGGTCAAAGCGGTACTGCTGCGCAGCCAAAGCGGCAAAATGGTACGTCTCGATGAAGTCTGCAATGTCAAAGTCATTCAAGGCCCCGCCTTTATCAAACGTGAGGATCTCAGCCGTTACATGGTCATCTCTATGGAGGTAGAGGGGCGCGACATCGCTTCGTTTGTCGCTGAAGCGGATGCCAAGATCAAAAAGGAGGTCAACATTCCAAACGGCTACTACATCAAGTGGGCGGGAGATTTCAAAAATATGCAGGAGGCAACCTCAACGCTGGCACTCATCATCCCTGTGACACTCCTGTTGATACTGCTACTGCTCTACACCGCTTTCAACTCCTTTAAAAAGGCGTTTCTCATCCTGCTTGGTGTACCGCTTGGGCTCATCGGAGGTATTGCCGGACTGATCATTAGCGGCGAATATCTGAGTGTCTCCGCTATCGTCGGATTCATCGCCATCTTTGCCATTGCCATTCTCAACGGTATTGTACTGGTGAGCTTTATCGATGAGCTGCGCATCAAATACCCCCATGTCAAAACGGTCAATCTGGTAAAAGACGCCACACTGCTGCGTCTTAGACCGGTACTCATGACAGCATTTACAACCCTCTTTGGTATTTTACCGCTGCTCTTTGCCACAGGGGTCGGCAGTGAGATACAGTACCCTCTCTCAGTCGTTGTGACCGGAGGAATCATCTCCTCAACCGCATTGACACTGCTGATACTTCCCGGATTGTATGTGTGGATGTTTGAAGCGAAAAAAGCGTAGCGGTCGCCTTGCAAAAGGCAGACCGCTTCAGACTCAGTAGAGTCTGTCGATCATCTTTTGAAGTTTCGATTTGGCGCTGTGGAGGAAGAGTGTACTTTTTCCGGAGAGCTTGCCCTCCTCAGACATTGGGATAGACATAAACTCTCTTATCGCATCGATAAGCATGCGTGTATGGCGCATCTCTTCGCGTGATTTGTCATGATACTCCGAATTCTCTTTATGCCCCTCAATATGCATGATTCTTTTGAGTTTCGCGTTCTGCTCATGAAGCAGTACCTGAAAACTCTTCATTGTCGCAATGGCATCCTGAATGTGTGCATCGACCTTGTCCATCTCCTCTTTACAGCTTCCCTTCTGCTTGACATAGGCTTCCGCTTCGGAGAGTTGCTGTTTGGCAAAAGCGAGGTTGCTTCCGGCTTTGGTTGAAACCCGAATCGCATAGACAATCCACATTACAAGCAGCGTCACAATGCCAACAAACGCACCGCCAAGGAAGAGGTCCGGTTTCCCGCCAAAGAGCGTTGCATACCAGCCAAGCACCGCTTTTGCCGTCTCGGCACTCGGTACTTTGGTAACATCAAGCGTGATGCCGACCTTCTCGGTTGCCACATATACCATGCCGACAAATGTCAGAAAACCTGCGATCAGTGCCATGAGAAAACCTGTGAACTTGCCGCTGCTTACCTCTTTGACAACAAAAGGCGGCAGCTCCTCTTTACGTTCAAAAACCACGACCTCTTCACGCTCGCCATCCTCATCTTCGGCATTTTCAAAACCAAGGACAGTCAGCAGCTCTTCACTCTCATTGAGCGCTTCCTCTTCAAGCACTTTTTTGGCATCACTGTAACCTTTGAGATCCTCTTCAAGCAGCAGTTTGCAGGCTTCCAGCTGTTTCTCTGCATCATTGACAATATGTTTGGTCTTCTCTATCAGCATAGCAGCCGCATCACTCTTTTTCATACCGTCTATCTCTGCGAGTACATCACTGTCATCCAGTGTCACTTCAGATGTGCCATCTGCCTCCTGACCCACAGCTTCCGAGGTATTTTCATTCCCCTCTTCTGCTGCCTCTGCCGCTTCTTCTCTACCCTCTGTTTCCACTGCCGCTTCTTCTCTACCCTCTGTTTCCACTGCCGCTTCTGGCTGAACCACCTCCTCAACAGCTGTTGTCTCTTCCGATACTGCTTGCTCTACAGCTTTCTCTTCCTCAGCGTGCATATTGTCTCCTTCTTCAAAATAGTTGCATCAATTCTTTTATTTTATCAAAAAAAAACCATAATTGTTTAATCTATATCAATTTTTTGATACATGTTCGATATAATTCCTTTCATTACTCTCAATTAGGAACACCATGGGAATTCTTATTGCACTTTTAGTCCTCTCTGTACTGATCTTTTTCCATGAACTCGGGCACTTTACCGCTGCCCGTATTTTTGGAGTGCAGGTTGATGTCTTCAGCATCGGTTTTGGCAAACGTCTATGGACCAAAAAGATAGGCAAAACCGAATGGAGCATCTCCGCTGTTCCACTGGGTGGCTATGTCAAGATGAAGGGGCAGGATGACACTGATCCCACAAAAAAGAGTTTCGATGCCGACAGCTACAATGCCAAAGCGCCGTGGCAGCGCATCATCATCCTGCTTGCCGGTCCGTTTGCCAACTTTTTGATGGCATTTTTGCTCTACCTTGCCATCGCCTATATGGGTGTGCCGAAGTTTCTGCCGGAAGTCGGCAAAGTCCAACCAGATACACCTGCTTACAATGTCGGTATCCAAAAGGGTGACAAGATTCTCCAAATCAATCATAAACCAATCAAATACTGGGAAGATATTGGGAAAGAGATCAAAGGGAGCTCGGGCAATATCAGCATGCTTGTAGACCGAAATGGTTCCAAACTCCATTTCACACTTACACCAAAAATTATAGAAGACAAAAATATCTTTGGTGAACCAATAAAAAGCCGCATCATTGGTATTTCGCTTTCGGGCTCCAGAGTCATTGTGCATTACACCTTATTGGATGGTTTCAAATACGCATGGGATGAAACAGTACGCGCTTCAACACTGATCTTTCAAAGTGTCCAAAAACTCCTTACCGGTGCTGTGGGAGCAGATAAACTCGGCGGTATCATCACCATAGTCGATGTGACCGCACAGGCGAGCCATGCCGGGATACTGGCACTCTTTTTCTTCACTGCACTCATCTCAGTCAACCTCGGAGTACTTAACCTCCTGCCCATCCCGGCACTTGACGGCGGGCACATTATGTTCAACCTTTATGAGATGCTGCGTGGCAAAGAGCCGAATGAAACAGTGATGTACTACATGACCGTTACTGGCTGGATCATCCTTGGCAGCTTGATGATGCTTGGACTCTACAACGATATTCACCGTCTGATGGGATGATTTTTCTTCGGAAAAAGTGAAGAATTAATAGTGAAGAGTGAAGAGTTTTGGTATGCTTTTCTTAGCGAAAAGCTTTTTTTAAAGATAGACCATGTAGGGTGCTGTACCCCTACAGCACCAAAAGGATAAAGATGATACTTGACAAAGAAACACTCAGAGCGAACCTCGATAAAGTGATCTGGAACATCGAACAGGCACGTATCAGTGTCAGTGAACACCATATTGTCAAACTGGTTACCGTTGCCAAATATACGGATGTTGAGAACATCGCGACACTCTATGCACTTGGACAACGTGCTTTTGGAGAGAACCAGGTACAGCAGCTGCGTGAGCGTATGGCACAGCTTGAAGATCTGCCGCTGGAGTGGCACATGATAGGCAGACTGCAAAAGAACAAGATCAATAACCTCATCGACCTGCACCCAAGCCTCATGCAGTCACTCGACAGCCTTGAACTGGCACAGGAGATGCAAAAGAAGCTAACGGCAAAAGAGGCAAAGATCTCCTGCCTGCTTCAGATCAATGCCGCAAAAGAGGAGAGCAAAGCCGGTGTCATGCCCGAAGCTGCACTGGATACCTACCTGCAGATCAAAGCAGAATGCCCCAACATCACCCTCAAAGGGGTCATGACCATCGGTGCACATACTAACGATACAAAGGCGATCCAACACAGCTTTGAGACAACCCACCGCATCTACGAAAACCTCGAAAAAGAGGGAGCAACCATCTGCTCTATGGGCATGAGCGGCGATTATGAGCTGGCGATCAAGTGTGGATCAAATCTGGTGAGGATTGGATCGGCGCTGTTTCGGAATTAGGATTTAGGA
>JALVGO010000035.1:0-23975 GCA_027029065.1 Sulfurovum sp. | reverse complement strand
AAACCTCGAAAAAGAGGGAGCAACCATCTGCTCTATGGGCATGAGCGGCGATTATGAGCTGGCGATCAAGTGTGGATCAAATCTGGTGAGGATTGGATCGGCGCTGTTTCGGAATTAGGATTTAGGAATTAGGATTTAGGATTTAGGATTTAGGATTTAGGATTTAGGATTTAGGATTTAGGATTTAGGATTTAGGATTTAGGATTTAGGAAAATTTATAGGTTTTGGGTTGAATCGCACCTGAAATTTTGAAAAATATTTGGCTTAATCTCACCGATTGTCATAGAAACTTTCCAGCAAAAGGCAATTGGACGACAACACGTCAGTTCTTCGTGTTTTCTTTTTTCTTTGGGTTCGTTTCTCTTTTTCTTTGTCACGTGAACAAAGAAAAAAGAAAGGAACAATACAATCTAACAATGTAAAAAGAATAATTGGATGAATAAAATTGGTGTTGTGAGGGCACAACACCCTACGGAGATATTTCTGTCCGAGAAACTGTACCTTTATGAAGCTGCTTCCATCTGGCACTTCTGACACACACCGTACAGATTGACCTGTCTGCGGTTCAGGCTGAAGTGCTCCTCTTCGCTGAGATGATGGAAAAGCGCGTCAGTCTTCTCAAGGCACATCTTATCCTCTACTGCACCGCACTCGGTACAGACAAGGTGAATATGATCCTCTTTTGCCAACTCATACTTGGACTTTTTACCAACAATAGGCACCTCTACAAGTACACCCTTTTCAACCATCAAAATAATGTTTTTATACACGGTTGCCAGAGAAAGAGAGGGATGCACTTTTACCACTTCGGCATAGATATCATCTACAGACATATGCCCGTACTTCTCTACCACACCCAAAATATTCATACGCTGAAACGTCGCTTTCAGGTCACTCTCTTTGAGCAGGGTTGCGTAGTCAGTCATCGTTTTCCTTTTCTTGCTTCTGTGCCTATATAACTAAACATACCACAGTATCCTTAGCTATATATTAAACCCAAATCTCGAAAGCTGCAAAAGCAGCTTTCAGAATATAGAGTATAGTCTCTTACAGCTCTTCAGCGTGTTTTGCAAGGTACTCTGCAACACCGTCAGCATCAGGTTTCATTGCTTCGTCACCTTTTTGCCAACCTGCAGGACACACTTCACCATGCTCATTGGTAAACTGCATTGCATCGATCATTCTGAGCATCTCATCAACGTTTCTTCCCAATGGAAGGTCATTGATGACTGCATGTCTTACTGTACCGTCAGTATCGATCAGGAAAGAACCTCTCAGTGCTACAGACTCGTCAAGCAGTACATCGAAGTCTCTTGATATCTGCTTTGTCAGGTCTGCTACAAGCGGGAAGTTGATACGCCCGATACCACCTTTTTCTACCGGAGTCTCTCTCCAAGCAAAGTGTGAGAACTGGCTGTCTACAGAAACACCGATAACGTTTACGCCTCTTTCCTGAAACTCATTGTATCTGTGAGAGAATGCAATGATCTCTGAAGGACATACGAATGTGAAGTCAAGCGGATAGAAGAAAACAACTGTTCCTTTTTCTCCGAAGTTCTGGTAGAGGTTGAAATCTTCAACGATCTGTCCGTCAGCGAGTACCGCTGTTGCTGTAAAGTCAGGTGCTTTTTTGGTTACTAACATATTTTTTCCTTTAAATGATAATTTTTATCCAGTAATTATAACCACTTTTGTTTAATTGCAGATAAAAGAACTCCTATTTAAACGGCAGCAGCCCAAATTTTCGTATAAATCTCTCATCAATATCGATGATCCCTTTTGCCTGAAGCGTGTCAAGCACCTCTTTGGTACAGAAAGTATCTCCAGGCCACTCCCGTTCAAACCCGTCAAGCGCATTTTTGTTGGTAGCATCCACTGCAATAAATCCTTTGCGTTTGACATCACGCTGTGCATCGATATTGTTGACCACACGCCAGATCAGCATGTAGGGGTCATTGATATCATTATTTTCCGCATCAACAACAATCAGCACCTTGATATGCGCCTTGAGTACTCGAAGCGCTTTGATCAGCTTCAACTGTGAACGCTGTTTGTCCACAGCAATGACACAGACAGGATTTTTGGTATGGGTCATATACTGCTTCAGCGCAACGATATTGGTATCGATCTCCTGCATCTTCTCAAGCAAGGCAGCATCCTCAAGCAGTACTTCAACCCCATCAGGCACTTCATCACCCGTTGCATCGATACCGAGCTTTCCTCCGACAAACTGCTCAGGGGCGGAGTGGTCAAGATGATCGACGATCCCTTCGGTAATGAGTATCTTCTCCGTAGAGAGACGGTTTAGGATATGCTCACACAGCGCTTCGTAATCTTCCAGCGCAGGGGCATCTTCACCCACAAAAATCGCATGCTTGACAAAACTCATCTGCCCCACTCCCCAGAATGCGTGCATAAACTGTTGTGCATGCCCTTTGTAGAGGGTTTTCATCTTGGCAAGGATCAGGTTGTGAAAGACCCCGTTTTCTGGCATATAGTAGTCGATCAGATCAGGCGCCATAGGCTTGAGCATCGGTAAAAAGACCCGCTCGGTCGCCCACCCCATATACTTATCCTCCAGTGGCGGTTTGCCTACCACAGTTGCTGCAAAGACAGGGTTTTTCTTCATGGTGATGGTCTCTACCTCCATCACAGGGAAAGGCTCTTTGAGGGTGTAGTAGCCGGTATGGTCGCCAAATGGTCCTTCTATCTCCATCTTTTCAGGATCGACAAAGCCCTCAATGACCACATCCACATCACGGGGGATATAGATGTCGTTGGTGATAGACTTGACCAGCTGCGCATTTTTGTTGCGTACAAATCCGTAGAGCAGCATCTCAAACATCCCGTGCGGCATCGGTGCCTGTCCGCACCAAATGTAGAGCGGATCACCCCCTATAGCGACGGTAACCGGCATCTTCTTTCCTGCTCTTTGGTACTGGTCGAAGAAGTGCGAGGCATCTTTGTGGATCTGCCAGTGCATTCCAAGACGGTGTTTGTCGTACTGCTGAAGCCTGTACATCCCGAGGTTTTGCATCGTGCCGTCAAGGCTCTGTGTATAGACCTGCCCCATCGTAATGAACGGTCCGCCATCCTCTTCCCATGTTTTAAGGATTGGAAGTCTGTCCAGATCGACCTCTGCTTTGGGGATGACCACATCCTGACACTCCCCTCTGAAGCCGAGGCGCTTTGGAAATACATTTTTCAAAGAGAAGAGTTTGGGGATCATCGCCAGCTTGGCTTTGAGTGTCTTTGGCGGCTTGAGTTTGAGCAGTTCCTCTATTCCCTCTGCCACCTCGTCAGGGTGTTTGCCAAAGATCTTCTGCGTGATCTCTCTGTTAGCAAAGATATTCATCAGTACAGGCATATCGTACTCTATGCCTTTGGCTTTGTTGATCGGCTTAGTAAAGAGTATGGGGCGGGAGTCCTCTTTTTTAACCTCTATGTAGGCTACATGGGGGATCTCCAGTTCCACATCAAGGGGTTCATCGATTACCTTCAGGTTACCGTTCTCTTTCAACCACGCTACGACATCTTCCATGCTTTTACCTTCATACTCAAATTAAAAAGATTATAGCAAAAAAGGGCTTACCTCCCTGCCCTGTTTTGATATACTTATGCTATCTAAAACTTAGAAAAAATTTTGTTATAATGTAGTATCTTGAAAACATAAGAGGTGTCTTTTGACTTTTATCTATAGAGAGCATGCAATTCAAAGAATGTTTGAAAGAGATATACTTGAAGAAGATGTCGAAGCTACCATTCAAAATGGAGAGATTATAGAATCATATCTTGATGACAAACCATATCCTTCGTTTTTGGCTTTGAAGCTATACGATAAACCTCTTCATGTAGTTTTTGCAAAAAATGAGGAAGCAAATGAGATAATAGTCATTACTGCATATTATCCTGACAGTGATAAATGGAGCGATGACTATACAAAAAGGATAAAAAGATGAAATGTATGATCTGTAAACACGGTGAAACTATAAAAGGAACGACAACTGTCACTTTGGAAAAAGAACATTCTACCATTGTTTTTAAAGAGGTTCCTGCACATATTTGTGATAACTGTGGAGAAACCTATATTGATGATGCTATTACCAAAATCTTACTCACTAAAGCAAGAGAAATTGTCAAAAACGGGGTAGAGGTTGACATTAGAAAGTTTGAAATAGCTGCTTAATATTCTTTTTTACCTATAACATGAAAGCAAGACTCTAAGTATCAGAGTCTTTCAGGCATCTCATCTTTAAAGGCGATCTTTTCGGCATTTTCAAGAATGTCGAGCGCGCCTTTTTCTATCATCTTCTGTGCCAGCATGTCACCGAGAATATCGGCTTCATCTACCGGTGCGTCCATCTGCTCATGCAAAATATGTGTACCGTCCGGGTAGCCGATCATCGCTTTGACAGACACAGTCTGTGTTTCTTCATCCATTGTTGCATTGACAGCTACCGGTGCGGAACATCCGGCTCCGATGACTGAGATAAAATCGCGTTCGACTTTTGTACAGAGAAATGTCGGTGCATGGTTGAGGCTCATGGCGATCTCTCTGACACGGTCGTTGTCGGCAACGATCTCGATGCCCAGAGCCGCCTGTCCCATAGGCGGGATGAAAAAGTCCAGCTTTACCACATAGGGGATATCTTTAAGCAGATCAAGCCGCTTGAGTCCAATATAGGCAAGGATGATCGCATCGTACTGCCCTTCAGAAAGCTTACGCAAACGGGTGTTGACATTGCCGCGAAGGTCTTTGACCTTGAGATCGGGACGGTACTCTAGCAGCTGCATACGGCGGCGAAGTGAAGTAGTACCCACCACTGCACCTTCTGGGAGTTCATCAAGACTTTTGTAAGTATGGGAGAGAAAGACATCACTCTGGTCTTGTCGCTCGGTAATGGCACACAGCTCCAGCCCGTCGGGGATGTAGGTCGGTACATCTTTGAGGGAGTGTACTGCAAGGTCTGCGTTGCCCGCAAGCATCTCATCTTCAAGCTCTTTGGTAAAATGCCCTTTCCCGCCTACAAGTGCCAGCGGCTTGTCGAGGATCTTGTCCCCTTTGGAGGTGATCTCGTTGAGTTCTACCGTTACTTCAGGAAACGAAGTTTCGATCCGTTCTTTGATATGATATGCCTGCCAGAGCGCCAACGCACTCGCCCGTGTAGCGATAACCAGTTTTTCCACACTTTTCCTTCACTTACTTTATCAGTTTTTTATAGCCGTCTCTCATTTTGTCCCACTCACCGTCAATATAGACTGTCGGTGTACCGTTAACCATCATACGTCCGGCAGCATCTTCATCCGCTTTGAGTGCATCTTTGACCGCTTTTGCATTGATCTTCTCGGCAGTAGCATCATAACCCGTATGGGCTTTTACCGCTGGAAGGATCTTTTTAAGATCGGTCTCTCTTGGATTGATCTTCAGGCTGTACATCTTCTCAACCACATCCGTTTTACCCTCTTTTTGCGCCTCATGCATAATGCGTGTCAATGCACCCGATACTGGGTGGATACGCATTAGAGGAAGATGATAGTAATACAGTGCAATCGTATCAGGGTGCTCTTTGGCTGCTTTCATGATTGGGGGGACAACCTCCTGACAGAAAGGACACATCGGATCGGAGAAGACAATGATCTTGTGTGCTGCATCTTTATTTCCAAAAAGCAGGTGTGCGTCGTCATACATACTTTGGGGTACAGTCGGCTTGATATCCTCTCGGTAATCATGCCCGTTTTTCAACTTGACAAGATGCCCAGTGATCAAACCGTCTTTGATAAACATGGTCTCAGGCACATGGATCTTCTTTTTCTGATAGGTCAAATCCATAGTCGTAAGCAGAATCTGCCAGCCTGGAAGATCTTTATGTCTCTTCTGCTCGATGACAGTAACACCATCAACAGTCACCTGAGGGTTTTTGACAATATTTCTTTTAACATACTTGACAAGCAGTTTGTTGTCCGGTATCTCACTTGCGCTCAATGCGATCGTTGCGATCAGCGTGCTCGTCAATAATTTCGACATCAATGACATCACTTTCTCCTTTGTGTGTATAAAAATCATCTGTATTGTTTCGTTCCGGTGTTATTTTAGCGACAAATTGTAAATAAACCGTGTAAAGCAGGGCTACAACTCCCATAAAGTCACTCAGCACCCCCGGAAGGATCAGCAGCAGCGCTCCGACAAGGTATGAAGTCGTAGCATCCTGAAACTTGCGAAGATCCAGCTTCCCTCTGTGCAAAGAATGCATATTGCCAAGCATAGCATAGGGCGAATTTTTCAGTAGTGCCGATCCGATAATCATCGACCCTATCGTCCAGACGGTTGCCCAGAATGCACCAATCACCTCCAGCATCTTCAGCGAAAAGTATATCTCAAGAAAAAGATAGGGAAGCAGAACAACGATCAGCATAGCTTCTCTTCGACAAAGGATGCAATCTCCTCTGCCGAGACCTCCTCTTTGACCATCCCCTCTCTGGTAACAAACTCGACCAGCCCGTCAGCCAGTTTTTTACCGATGATCACGGCATGGGGAATACCGATGAGTTCATAGTCTTTCATCTTTGCCCCAAAGCGGTCTTTTCTGTCATCAAAGAGTACATCGATCCCTTTTGCCCGCAGTGTTTCATAGAGCTTCTCGCCCAGCGCAAGCTGCGCTTCATCTTTGATGTTGGAAACCATGATGTACAGATCAAACGGTGCTGACTCTTTTGTCCAGATACACCCCTTCTCATCATGGTGCTGCTCAATGATGGCTGCAAGCAGACGGCTCACACCAATACCGTAGGTTCCCATTACCATCGGCTGCGCTTTGCCGTTTTCATCGAGGAACGTACACCCAAGCGGTTCTGAGTAACGGGTACCAAGCTGGAAAATGTGCCCCGCTTCGATCCCTTTGGTGTAGCGCAGGCTGCCGCCACAGTGAGGACAGCTGTCCCCCTCCTGTACCGCAACAAGGTCTGCATAGGCGAAATCGCCGGAAATGGTATTACCTGTAGTATGGTACTCTTTTTCATTCGCACCGCAGATCATATCGGTAGCATCCTTGAGCGTGTTGTCCACAACCACACGCACCCCTTCAGGCGTATTGAACGGTGACATAAACCCGGCAGTAAGCCCCGACTCAGCCAGTTCCTCTTCGCTCACATCCACCAGTTCGTTGGCATCTACTGCATTGCAGGCTTTGACCTCCTGTAGTTCGTCTGAACCTCTAAGCGCAAAGAGGACGATCTCGCTTTTGCCTTCATCGTAGAGTGCACGCATGGCAACGGTTTTTACCATATAGTAAGGGTCGACATTGAAAAAGGCTGCAAGTTCTTCCATCGTTGAAGCGTTTGGGGTATGTACCTTCTCTTTGCCAAGCTGCGGTGCCGGAGCATCACACGTCTTCTCCTGACGGACTGCCGCTTCAATGTTCGCACCGTAGTCACATGCGTCACACACAACAATCGTATCTTCACCACTGTCGGCAAGCACCATGAACTCTTTGCTTCCCGATCCGCCGATCGCGCCGGAGTCCGCTTCGACCACACGGAAGGCAAGCCCAAGACGGGTGAAGATCTTTTTGTAGGTCTCCTCCATCAGATCGAACTCACGCTTCATGTCCGCCTCATCAACATGGAAGCTGTAGCCGTCTTTCATCAGGAACTCACGTCCGCGCATCAGCCCGAAACGGGGTCTGATCTCATCACGGAATTTGAGGTTGATCTGGTAGAGATTGAGCGGCAGCTGTTTGTAGCTTTTGACACTCTGGCGAACAAGGTTGACCATCATCTCCTCATGGGTAGGTCCGAGTACAAACTCATTCTCTTTGCGGTCTTTGAAACGCAGCAGCTCTTTACCGTACTTCTCATAGCGTCCGCTCTCTTGCCAAAGTGATGCGGGTGTGACAAAAGAGAGGCTTACTTCCTGACATCCTGCTGCATCAAGCTCCTCTTTGACCACATGGCGTACACGGTCAAGCACCTTTTTGCCAAGCGGAAGGAAGTTGTAGAGTCCACTGCCGCCCACTGACTGTATAAACCCTCCTCTAAGCAGGAAGATATGGCTTGCCAGTGTCGCATCGTTTGGGGTCTCTTTGGTTGTCGGTACTAATAGTCTGGAAAATCTCACGCGTTGTATCCTTTGGTATGATGATCGTTTTTGTACTGTTTGGCATCGACATGTTCTGTATCGATATTGAACATCTTTTTGACTGCCTCGATACAGTTGGCATTCTTCTTCTCAGTCGATGATTTTCTGAGATTCTGTGTCGGATCATGCAGAAAACGGTTGAACATCTGCTGCGCCATTTTGCGCATATTGGCTTCATATTCCGGTGGAACAAACCCTTTCTTCAGTGCCCGCTGCATCTCTTTGTCGATCGCCTCGGAGACATGCTGGCGCATCTGCTTGATGACCGGCTCGATGGAGAGTGCACGCAGCCAGGCATAGAACTCCTCGGTATGCTGTTCAACGATCTCGGTAGCACGGATCGCCTGCTCCTGACGCATCGCATGGTTTTCATTGGAGATGCTTTTAAGGTCATCGATACGGTAGAGTTCCAACTTTGGCAGATCCATATCGGCAATGTCCCGCGGGATCGCCATATCGAACCAGTGTCTTGGCAGTGTTTCGTTCTCAATAAGCGACTGGGTGATCACTGGTTCGGGTGAAGAGGTGGCAGAGAAAAGCAGGCGGTAGCGGTTGAGATATTTTGGCAGATTTTCCATCGTATCGGCTTTGACATTCTCACCAAGCGAATCTGCTACCTTCTCGACTTTTTCAAGGTCACGCCCGATCAATACGACATCACACCCTACACGCAGCAGGTGTTTTGCCGCAAGTACACCCATCTCTCCTGCACCGACGACAATCCCTTTCATCCCCTGAATGTTATCGCCAAGCAGTTTGTGTGCCTGCGCTACAGCGACAGAGGCAATGGAGATAGGGTTTTGGGAAATATTGGTCGCATTACGCACCTGTGCGGCACACTTGACCGCATGGGAGATAACACGGTTGAGACGTTTGCCTGCCGTCCCATTCTGAAAAGAAAAGCGGAAGGCATCTTTCACCTGACCTGTGATCTGAGACTCCCCTACCACAAGAGAATCGAGCGACGAGACAACCGAAAAGATATGCCCGATCGCCTCTTCATCATCATAGCGTTTTGCCGTACTCTTGAGTTCATAAAAATTCAGATCGCTCTTTTGGCTCATAAGACCAAGCACCGCGTGGTAGCTTGCAAAGTTGTCACGTGTGGCAAGCACAATCTCCACACGGTTGCAGGTCGAGATAATAAAGGCTTCATGGATAAACTCAAAATGGGTCAGCTGATCGAGTATCACCTTCATCTCTTCATGGTTGGCAAACGCCAGCTTCTCGCGCATGGCAAGTTCACAGTTTTTGTGAGAGAAACTTACAACCTGATAGTACATCAAAACTCCCTGTCTATCATTTCCATCGCTATCTCGGAGAGGGCATCCTCCCCAAGCCGGTTCATCA
Organism: Sulfurovum sp.; assembly: GCA_027029065.1. The sequence continues at coordinate 14,491 of JALVGO010000035.1, read as the reverse complement.
ACTCTACCGCCTCTTCGATGAGTTCACGCGCCTGGGCATAGCACTTCATCGGTATCTGGTGCATCTGCATCTGCGTCATGATCCATGCCTGCTCCTCTTGGGAGAGTACCTTGGCATGCAGACTCTTGAGCTTTTCTCTGTCTGCATCATCGAGTGCTTCATAGAGATAGATGTACGGCAGTGTCGTTTTGCCCTCCACAAAGTCATGCAGTGCCGGCTTGCCGAGCGTGGCACTGTCAGCAGTGATGTCAAGCAGATCATCGATCATCTGAAACGCCAACCCAAGGTTGCGTCCATAGATCATAAACGGCTCTTTGGGCTTGCCTGCCAGCAGTGCGGCAGCCCCTGCACTCGCCTCAATGAGCGATGCGGTCTTCTGGTAGATCATCTCAAGATAGACTGAGGTATCGGTATTGAAGGTTTTGGAAAGCGAAACATCTTTCAGCTCCCCAAGGCTCAGCTGTGTGACCGCATTGGAGATCACCTTGGCAACATCGGGGGAGATGTTGTTCAGTTCAAAGAAGCCTTTGGAGTAGAGAATATCTCCGAGCATAATGGCCGTCTTGTTGCCGTAAAGCGCGTTGAGTGAAGGTTTGCTGCGGCGCGTGTCAGCATCATCGATCACATCATCATGCAGCAGGCTTGCGGCGTGAATCATCTCCACGATCGCAGCGGTTTTGACCACAGAGAGTTTCTCTCCCGCGATCTTGAGGATCAGTTTTGCACGCAGACGTTTGCCATGTGGCAGCTTCGCATAGAGCTGACGCACGCCACTGTCATTGAGTTCCTCTACAAACTGTTCAATCTTTCTCTCAACGGCACTTAACATTTTGGTTCCTTACAGGCAAAAAGTGGATAATTATAGCCAAAAAAAGTTAACCTTTTTTGACATGATACACCACCGCATACATAAGCGGTACATAGAAAAGGTTTAACACTGTTGCCCAGGCAATCCCAAAACCAAGCGATATCGCCATTGGCTGTAAAATAAGTGCCTGTCCGCTGGCAAAGAACATCAGTGATGAGAGCCCCAGTACGGTAGTCACCGATGTTAGGATGATGGGTCTTAGACGCATGCCCGCTTTTACGACCATCTCATCATAGGTTTTGCTGCCTTTGACAAAATCAAGCATGATCAGCCCATCGTTGACAACCACCCCCGCAAGTCCGATGATCCCCATGATCCCCGGTAGTGTCATATGGATACCCATCAGTTTGGTACCCACCAGTGCCCCAAGAACTGAAAGCGGTATGGTCGAGAGGATGATCAGCGGCAGTACCATCGAGTTGAACATCCACACCAGCGTAATGAAGATGAGGAAGATCGCGATCACCGCTGCTTCACCCATCTCTTTTTTGATCTGCTTGTTCTCCTTCTCCTCACCCTTTATGACAACTTTGACTCCTGACGCTTCGAGGATATCGAGCATCGGACGGATCTTGTCCATGACTTCTGTCGGAGTGATCAGATGCTTATCCACACGGGCAAAGAGTGAACGTACCTTTGTACCGTCCTCTTTAAAAATTTTGACAAAACTCTTTTGATAGTAAAAGTCACAGATATCTTTCAGTCTTACCATCTGCTGACCGTCCGGTGTGGTCAGACGAAAATCGCCGATCGCTTCAGAGCGCTTTTTATAGGCATCCTCAATACGGATACGGATCAGCCCTTTACTGTCAAACATCTTGCCATACTCCGCTTTGAGAAAGGCACCCCGCAGCACGTTGACCACATAGCTTTCCGTAAAGCCAAGCTGCTGTCCGTAGCTGTTGACACGAAGTTTCAACTCACGCTCACCCTCGTTGGCATTGTCGGAGATATCTTCCACCCCTTTTATCTTTGAAAGATTCGCCTCTACACTATGCAGTGCATCGAGCATCTTTTTGGGGTCGTCCGCACTAAAACCGATCTCAATATCGTGACTGACAATACCTGCCTGCTGCACAAAGATATTGAACTCCTCATAGAGCGGCTTGTCATTGATCTTGATATTTTTAAACTTGTCAACCACCTCTTTCTGCACCTCTTTGACGATCTGCTGCGCCTTGCGCTTTCTGATCATATCGCTGTCGTCATACTCCAGTGAGAAGAGAGGGTTGATATAGCGGTCAAAGAAATTCTCCGGTGCTTTTTCATGCAGGTTGATAAAGATCTGAAAAAGGTTGTCCCCTATCTCAAAACTTGCATCGGGATTGAATTTGAACCCTATCACAGAGGTAACGGAGTCCACCTCCTCTTTCTTCAGACGTTTCAGCAGTGCCTCTTCTATCTGCGTGACATACGCTTCGGTCTCACGCAGGTCATGGTTGATGTCGATCTTGCCATTCAGGTAGATCTGCTGGGCATCAAACTCCGGGAAGAGCTGAAACTTGGTCATCTTTGCCATTCCCACCGTTGCCGCTATGATGAAGAGTACCAGCAACGTCAGTGAACGCCACTTTTTCATGAGCAGTTTTTTTAGAAAATCTCGGTAGTTCTGGATGAACCTTTTCCAGAAACCACCCTCCTCATCAACCTCTTTTACCTTGCCGATACTGAAGAACTCTTTGGCATGGAGCGGCAGAAAATAGAACGCTTCAAACAGTGATGAGAGCAAGAGGATACTGATCATAACAGGAAGCACCTGCATAAACATTCCCATCTTCCCGCTCATGATCAAAAGAGGCAAAAAAGCAAATACCGTTGTCAGCGTTGCGGTGAGTACCGCAGGAAACATCTCCACTGCACCGTCTATGGCTGCCTGTTTTGGAGATTTGCCCATCTCCAGATGGCGGTAGATATTCTCCGCAACAACAATGGCTTCATCCACCAGCATACCAAGAGCAATGAGTGCACCGAGCATGGTGAGCATATTGAGACTGTAGCCTATAGCATCGGCAGCAATGAGTGTAATGAAAAACGATGTCGGGATACCGATGGCAACCACCCATGCAATACGGGCATTGACCGAGAGAAAGAGTGCTGCAAAAACAAGTATAAGTCCAAAGAGAATATTGGAAGAGACAAGGTTCAGACGGTTTTTGACCCATACCGAGGTATCGGTATATGCTTCAAAGGTGATATCGGGATATTTTTTTGCATAGGTTTTGAGTATCTTCCTAACCTCTTTGCTCAGCGCAATGGCATTGCCCTCTTTGGTCTTATTGATATTCAAAGAGATATTGGGTTTGCTGTTAAAGTGTGATATCTGCGTAGGGTCTCCCAGTCCGATTCTAACAGAGGCGATATCTTTCAGACGAAGATGCTTTCCATTGATACCAAGCAGTATATCACCCAGCGCCTCGGCAGACTTCTCCCCGTTTATCGTCGAAATATAGAGATGATCACCCGCCCCGTCCAGAGTACCTGCCGGATAGATCGAAGCGATCTGACTGATCGCCTGATAGACAGCTGATTTTGGCAGTCCATAGGCATCGAGCTTTTTCTGGTCAAGGGTGATCAGCACCTCTTCATCCGCATCTCCGCGTATGGCTATTCCGCTGAGATTCTTTATGAGTGACAGCCTGCTTTTAAGCTCATCTGCCACATCCAGCAGTCTTGTTTTTGGGACATCCCCTGAGATGGCAACCAGCAAAAGCGGATAGTCATGCACCACCACTTTGGCAATAGGCTCATCCATATCAGAAGGCAGATCCCGCCTTGTATTGGCAATGATATCTTTAACATCAGAGAGTACAAGCTGCTTGTCGTTGCCCGGTTTGATGTCTGCTGTGATCGTGAACAGTCCGTTTTGAATGGTCGTATAGATCGTATCGATTTCAGAGAGGCTTTTAAGCTCATCCTCAATCTGTTTAACCACCATTTTGTCCAGTACATTCGCACTGGCTCCGACATACCCGCCACTGATAGAAACCTCATCAAGTGTTGAAGCGGGGAAGATCTCTTTGGCTATATTCTGATAGGCGAACACTGCCATGATCAGCATAAACGCCATAAGAATATGGTTTAGTATCGGTCTTTCTACCGCGAATTTGACAAAACTTCGGATCATGATTGTCCATCATCGATCACAAAAATCGTATCTGTGACCCTGTTTTTGTACTTCAACGCTTCCACATTGCGCTGAAGAATCTTTTTCTCCGCTTTCAGTGCTTCAACCTGACGGTAGATTTTGTTGACCTTTTTACTTTCATAATAGATCTGGTTGCTCAGGTAGATCTTGATCAGTGTAAGAATCAGCACTATACTCATCGAGATCAGAATGACACTCACCATCCCCCATGTGATCCCATTTGGACTTTTTTTTCGTTTTTGAATCTTTTCCATCAGTTGCCACGCTCAAATTTGAAACTTCGCAGTTTGGCAGAACGGCTTCTTGGATTTTGTGCCAGTTCCGCTTTGGATGCCGTTACCGGTTTTCGCTGAAGCGGTTTGCCAAGCGCATGGTTCTTGCCGCAGGTACACCGCATTGCCTGAGGGTCACAGATGCAGGCAGTTGCCCACTTTTTAAAACGGTTTTTAACCAGTCTGTCCTCAAGCGAATGGAAGGTGATAAGAGAAACAACTTCCCCCTCATAGTGCTTCGCCTCGATCGCATCGAGCAGCCCCTCTATTTCACCAAGTTCATTGTTTACCTCTATGCGTATTGCCTGAAACGGAAGAGTTGCAGGGTGTATCTTGCCGCCAAAAGGGATGACTCCAGCAATAATCTCGCTCAACGCTTCGGCACTCTCTATAGGATGTTTGCTGCGTGCCTCCACGATCGCCGCCGCAAGCCTACGGTAGGAGCGTACCTCTCCGTAGGTATCGAAGATATACTCCAGCTTCTCTTTGGGATAGGTATTGACTACCTCGTAAGCACTTAATGGCGCGGAGGCATCCATCCGCATATCCAATGTTTTGGCATCGAACGCGAATCCGCGCTCTTTTTTGTCAAGCTGCAAAGAGGAGACACCGAAGTCCGCAAGTAAGGCAGTTACAGGAGCCTCTTTGAGTGTGGGAAGTACAGCAGCAAAGGTTCCCTTGTAAAGCCGGCTGCGTTCACCAAAAGGTGCAAGTCTCTCTTTTGAAAATGCCAATGCCTCGTCATCACGGTCAATACCGATATGTTTCAGGTGAGGATAGCGTCCCAGCACCTCACTGCTGTGTCCGGCATACCCCAGCGTACAATCGACAAAATATCCCTCAGACACATCTTTGAAGCTCTCCAAAACCTCATCAAGCAGTACCGGTATATGCGGACTCTCCACGTCATCCCTTTCGTATATAAAAGCATTGTGGAACAATGCATACATGCACTATTCGCTATTCACTATTCACTATTCACTATTCACTAATTTTTAGTGTTATAATACCGAAATAATCCTAACAAAGGTTCTGCCTATGGACAAGCACCTCATCCAAGAGATCAAACACGTTTCACTCTCGCTTTTTAACAAAAACTTCTTTGGTGTCTACCACGGTTCCATCTCTGCCCGTCTCTCTACAAACAGCTTTATTATCAATTCGAAAGATACGATCCTCGATGAAGTGACCGAAGATTCACTTGTCAAACTTGACTGTCAAAAACGTGACTACAGATGGAGTCTTGCCAACTCCGATGTACATATCCATGAACACATCTATGAAAGCATTCCCAATGCAAAATATGTTACCTATACGATGCCTCCCTACACAACCGCTTTCTCTCTTAAACACGGTAAAGTACTACCGCAGGACTATTACGGTAAACAGCTGCTTGGAGAAGTTGTGATCTATGATCCCAAAAACTTCGAAGACTGGATTGAACGGGCACCCTATGAAGTGGCACAGTTTTTTCAAAAACACGATACGCACCTGTTAATGATCAAAGGCTTTGGGCTGATAGCCTACGACCGCGACCTCAGTGATATGGCAAAAAAGATCGCCGTACTTGAAAACAGTTGCAGACTGCTTGCGCTTTCTGCCAATTTGTAAAGTGTAGGAATATGATAGTTGACAAGTTTGTAAAGCATAGTTTTGTTATACTTTTCCATAATGTATAGTTAGGATAAGTGTATGAACCAGACAAAAAAACGTTTAAGTATTATCAACCTCGCTATCTCCATCGGTGACACGGAAACCATTCAGCTTCAGATACTGAAACTCTCCCCTCTGAAAAGAGATCATAAAATACAAGAGATCATACATACGCTGCAGGCAGAAAACTATGCACAGGCACAGACACTGATCGTATCATACATTGAACATGCACCAGATGAGATACATCAGCGTACCCCTTCGGAAACATCCAATTTGCAAGAAGAGGATGAAGTGATCATAGAAGAGTTTGACCTTTTCCGTACCCAGCCGGAAGAGGTGCATGAGGAGATCGATGAGATTCTGGATATTGACAACAGCCATAGAGACCATCAGGAGGAAAATCCGGAAGAGAAAAACGACTTTGATGCCCTACTCAACCTGAAAAGCGAAGATGTCCTGCCCGATACACTCCATATGCAACAGACACTCTCTGAAAATGATGACTTCTTTTCCCTTCCTGAGGAGAATGAACAATATAACTACACAGAAGTTGTGGAAAAAGATGATTTCTTCTTTCAAGACACACAGGAAGATACTGTAGAAACTGTTAAAAAAGAGAAAGCAAACAATACCCCTTCTGTGGAACAGCCAGACAGCACCGTCACAAAAGTCACATCTGACAATGCGGACAAAACAACGGAAGAGGAACCCCAAACCTATGAACCCATCCCCTACATCGACCAGAAATTCAAAAATATGCAGATACAGTACCCACCGGTAGAAGAGAGTAGCGAACATTTTGCCGCTGTCGATGCATGGCTCAAAAAGATCGCCAATGAGGGGTATGAAGAGCGTGATATCGAAGAGATGATGACCTACATCGAAAAACTTACCGGTGAAAAGAGGAGTGCCGAAGCGGCACAGCTTCTGCTTATTTCTGCCGCGACACAGTCAAAATATGCACAATTCATGCTCGCACGTGCCCTCTTCAAAGGGGATGTTATCAAAAAAAATCTTCCCGAGGCATTCACCCTTATCAACCGGCTTGCCATGGATGATGATTATGCCGAAGCTATCTGCGATCTTGGACAGTTCTATGAGCACGGCATAGGGATTGACAAAGACAGACACCGTGCCAAAGCACTCTACAAAGAAGCCATGGAACTTGGCATCAGCCGGGCAAAACGGCACTATAAACGCCTGAGCAAAGCCAACAAAGGACTGCTCGGAAAGCTGTTTGGGAAATAAAACTCCCTTTCTTTTCCCTTTTAATTTTTCCTTTTTAATTCTGCTATTCCCTCATAGGCAACACGCATCATAGTATCTATCTCCTCATAGCTGATAATATATGGCGGCATAAAGTAGATCACATTCCCCAGAGGCCGCAGCAGTACACCGTTTTTCAGCCCATAGCGGTATATCTCAAGTCCAATGCGCTCCTCGGCTTTATACCCTTGCAGTTCTACGGCTGCAACCATTCCCTGCTGTCGTACCGAGGCGACATTTTCCAGTGCTTCAAATGTGTGCAGCTTCTTGGATATGTATCGGCTTTTTTGCTCATTGCTCACAAGGACATTTTCTGTCTCAAAAATGGCCAGTGTCTCCAGCGCCGCACTACACGCCAGAGGATTGCCGGTATAGCTGTGTGAATGCAAAAAGGCTTTGTACTCACTGTAGTCACAATAAAATGCACTGTAAACCTCATCGGTTGTCATCACCACCGACAGCGGTAGGTATCCGCCGGTCAATCCTTTGGAGAGTGTCATAAAATCCGGAGAGATACCGGCATGTTCACAGGCAAACATCTTGCCCGTACGCCCGAATCCTGTCATGATCTCATCGGCGATAAGATGGACACCATACTGCTTTGTCAAAGCCCGTGCACCTTCAAGGTAGTAAGGATGATACATGTGCATGCTTCCCGCCCCCTGAATAAGCGGTTCGACAATAAATGCCGCAATATGCTCTCCTTCACTTTTGAGTACCTCTTCAAGTGTAACAAGTGCTTCTTTGGCGGCCTCTTCGCTCTGGTCTTTGGGAACCGGCACCTGCATATTCTCGATCAGAAGCGGTTCGTATGTCTCTTTGTAAAGGCTGACATCACCTACCGAAAGTGCACCGAGTGTTTCTCCATGGTAAGAGTTTGTCAACGACAGGAAAAGTGCTTTTTTTCTGCCGAGATTGCGATGATAGTGATAGCTCATCTTCAATGCCGCCTCCACAGCACTCGATCCGTTGTCAACATAAAAAACCTTCTTCAGTGTCTCAGGTGTCAGGTTGACAAGCTTGTGTGCCAACGCCACCGCAGGCTCATGCGTAAAGCCTGCAAGCAGCACATGTTCGAGTGTGTCAAGCTGCGCCTTTACCCGTGCATTGATACGTGCATTGGCGTGTCCGAAAAGGTTGACCCACCATGAACTGACCGCATCGATGTAACTGTTGCCTTCAAAATCGTACAGATAGACTCCCCTGCCCGAACGTATAGGAACAAGCGGTAGTGTTTCGTGGTCTTTCATCTGTGTACACGGGTGCCATATCACCTCAAGATCACGCTGCATCATTGTATTGTTGTCAATCATTATTAACCTTCTTTTTTTGCCTCTCTATTCAGGGTTATCAGAGGTGTGCTTAGATAAAATATTAACAAACTTTACCATAGAAGGCAGATAAAAATCATGATTAGTTGGATGCAGAAACACAACAAGTACCTCGTATGGACCATCTGGATAGCCACCATCGCATTTATCGGTGCGGGGTTCGTCGGCTGGGGGAGCTATGACCTCAGCGGTAAATCGGGAAGTGTTGCCAAAGTTGGAGATATCGAGATCAAACAGTCCAAACTCAATATGGCGTACAGCAATCTCTACAACCAGTACAACCAGATGCTTCAGGGACAGCTTGACGAGAAGAAAGCAAAGGAGATGGGTCTGGTACAGCAGGCATTCGCCACTGTTGCCACACAGGCGAAGCTGCTTAACTATGCCAAAGATATGGGGATCATTGTCTCTGATGACGAAGTAGCCCATACGCTTGAGTCTATCAAAGGGTTCCAAAACAAAAACGGGGTATTTGACAAGAGCATTTACGAAATGTACCTCAAGACACAGCGCCTCAAAGCAAAAACATTTGAAGACTCTCTCCGTGAAGAGATGACCATCACCAAACTGCTCAACCTTTTGAATGTGCCAAGTCTGCCTTTGGAAGAGGAGAGTGTCGGTGCCGCAATCAACGTATCTGACAAAATTGCCTACAGTGTACTCACTCCTGACGATGTCAACATCACTGTTGATGACAATGTCCTGAAAACATTCTGGGAAGCACACAAAGAAGCGTTTAAAACCCCTAAAACCTATACGCTTGCAGTGGTCTGGACAGAGACAGCAAATACACCCGTAACCGATGAGGAGCTTCAAGCGTTCTACAATCTAAACAGCTTTAACTACACCGATGCTCAGGGAAAACAGCTCTCACTTGAGGATGCAAAAGCAGAGGTAACAAAAGATCTGAAGCTGAAGAAAAGCAAAAAAAGCGCACAGAAAGCCTATATCGCTTTCAAGAAAGGGAAGATCAAAAACAATGAGATGCTTATTCTTCCTGTAGGTGACAGCAAACTCTCAAAAGCGGTTTGGGATGAGATACAGCAGAAAGACGCGGGGGAGATCATCAAACCAAAAGTTGTCAACGGACGCTATGCTACAGTCAAGATCGTCAAAGCGGAAGAGCCCAAAGTAATGACATTCGAACAGGCAAAAAAAGAGGTCATGCCGCTTTACATGCAGGATGCAAAACAGAAAGCCCTTCTGGCACTTGCCCAAAAAGCGCTCGAAACGGTTGACAAATCTCACCAAAAAATAACAGATTTTATGACACTGGATCATTTTGACAACCTTGAGGGTCTAAATTCACAAGAAAGTTTACAATTTTTACAAAAACTCTTTACATCTTCAAAAGAAAAAGGTATTATTAACGTATCAAATAAAGTTGTAGTTTACAGCATTATGGCGCAAAAGCTTCTTCCGGCGGACGGAAATCAGACTAAAATCGTCAAACAGACAGTAAATACAACCAAACAACGGGTATTTGAACGCAATTTCCTGAAAATGCTGGATACCAGATATCCAACTGAAGTTTACATGGGAGGACTCACAAATTGAGTGATACAGTTTTAGCTATCGATATCGGTTCGACGAAAATATGTGCGATCATAGCTGAAATTGACGGTGAGAAAGTTCAGGTACTCGGTCACGGTGTCTCCAAATCAAACGGTATCAAAAAAGGTGCCATTACCAATATTGAACTGGCATCCAAGTCGATCAAAAAAGCCATAGGCGATGCCAAACGCATTGCCGGAAGCAACATCATCTCTGCCACTGTCTCCATCTCCAATGCCTATGCCAAGAGTCTCAACTCCACAGGGATTGTCAATATTCCACACAAAGACATCTCTATCAAAGAGATCAACCGTGTGATGCAGACGGCACTCTACAATGCCAATGTTCCCAACGAATATGAGGTGATCCATGTCCTTCCTTACAACTTCCGCGTAGATGACCAGGATTTCATTGAAGATCCGTTCGGGATGAATGCCAGCCGTATGGAAGTGGATGTCAACATCATCATGACACAGAAGTCCAACCTCTCCAACCTCAAAAAGGCGGTTCGCTCCGCGGGTGTCGAGATTGACGGTATTGTACTGAGCGGCTATGCCTCTGCTATTGCTGTCATGGATGAGGATGAAAAAGAGCTTGGTGTTGCCGTGATCGACCTTGGCGGACAAACAAGCAACCTCGTTGTCCATGTAGGCAACTCCATCCGCTACAACGATTTCCTCGGTGTCGGTTCCAACCATATCACCAACGACCTCTCAATGGCACTGCATACACCGCTTCAGGTTGCCGAGAGTGTCAAGATACGTCACGGAAACCTCATAGAGACAAGCAACGAGATCATCGAACTGCCCATCATCGGTGATGAAGAGAACCGTAATGGCGTCTCTTTGGAGATTGTTCACTCTGTCATCTTCGCACGGGTTGAGGAGGCATTGATGATCCTTGCCAAATCACTGGAAAAGTCGGCACTCAAAGAGCAGATTGGCGCAGGGATCATCCTCACCGGAGGCATGACCAAACTCAAAGGCATTAGGGAACTGGCACAGTCCATCTTCCCTGCCATGCCGGTACGTATCTCAAAACCAAAGGAGATTGAAGGGCTTTTTGACGACTTGAAGGATCCTGCCTATGCGACCGTTGTCGGTCTGCTGCTCTACCGTGCAGGCAAACACACGCAGTATGAGATCAACTTCAATCAGGAGATGATGCACTCCAAAGGGGCTGTTGACAATCTGGCTGATCTCAAAATCGGAGGCGAACCGGAAGAAGCGGAAGAGATACATGAGCGAGAGCCGCTTCTGGAACCGGATATCAATGAAACACCGTCAACCATCTCATTTGATGACCTGCCGGATATCGGGAAAGAGGACAGTAACCCTATCAAGAAACTGGGTAACTGGGTCAAACAACTGTTTTAATGCAATACAATACATCACATAAAGGGGGAAGTAATGGAAGAGTTTGAAATCGACATCGTCGAAACAAAGTGCCACACGAACGGCGCAAAAATTAAAGCCATCGGCGTCGGAGGCGGCGGCGGAAACATGATCAACCACATGATCCAGGAAGGGATCAACAGTATCGATCTGATCGTAGCAAATACCGATGCTCAGGCGCTGGAGAGTTCTCTGGCACCGTACAAGATGCAGCTTGGTATGAATGCAACACGCGGTCTGGGTGCGGGTATGGTACCTGAAAAGGGTCGTGAAGCGGCACTGGAGAGCTTTGAAGATATCAAAGCGATGCTCGAAGGTTCCGATATTGTCTTTATCTCCGCAGGACTTGGCGGCGGTACAGGAACCGGTGCGGCACCTATCATCGCACAGGCAGCAAAAGAGGTCGGTGCACTGACAGTCTCCATTGTTACAAGCCCATTCAAATTTGAAGGGCGCAAACGTACCAAACTGGCAAAAGAGGGACTTGAAGAACTTAAACGTGAAAGTGACTCTATCATTGTTGTTCCCAATGAGAAACTGCTCTCTATTGTTGAGAAGAACCTCGGGATCAAAGAGAGTTTCAGAATGGTTGATGATATCCTTGCACAGGCGGTTGGCGGCATCTCGAAAGTGATCCTCTCTCATGGTGAGAATGATATTAACCTTGACTTTGCCGATGTCAAAACCGTTATGAGCCACAGAGGGCTCGCACTGATGGGTACAGGCTACAGCACTGGTACAAACGCGGCATACGATGCTGCCAAAGCTGCCATCGAATCGCCGCTGCTTGACAGCATCTCTATTGACGGTGCGATGGGTGTACTGGTTCACTTCGACATTCACCCTGACTATCCTATCATGGAGATCGGTGAGGCAATGAGTATTGTCGAAGAGAGTGCCGACGAAGATGCTTCTGTTATTTTCGGTACTACCACCAACCCTGATATGGCGATCGATGAAGTGAAAATCACCATTATCGCGACAGGATTCGAGGACAAAAATGCCATTCCTGACCCTTCAGCAAAGCCGGCAACACAAAAGACACTGATTAACAGCAACAGCACGGCAAATACCATCAATACGATGGCCGGTACAAGACGTATGGCAGTCGGAAGCGACTATGAAAATGAAGATATCCTCGATGTACCGACATTTCTGAGAAAGCAGATGGACTAAACGCCTCTTTTTTCTTCCCCCTCTCTTCCAACCAAAACAGCAGCCGTGCTGCTGTATATTATTAACCCTTTTTTTGCTATGATTCCCAAAACAATATATCACCTCCAACAAGGAAAAGAGAATGAAACATATCAAAACCCTTTCAACACTTGCAATGACCGGTATGGCTGCCGTACTGGCTACCGGAGTAACCGGATGCGGACAGAAACCGCAAGAGGAGCAGCCACAAGCCAAGGGCGCATTTGTCGTCATTGAAGAGACAGCTCCGGGCAAATACAAGATCAAAGATGAGTTCCCTTCTGATGAGACCCGTATCATCCTCAAAAAACTCGATGGTACCGAAAAGGTATTGACCAAAGAAGAGATGGATGCGCTTGTCAAACAGGAGGCTGCCAAGATTGATAACGGTACCTCCGCACTTACGCAGCCAGACGCTCAGATGCAGATGCAAGGCGGTATGGGACTGGGAGAGGCGATCCTCGCCTCTGCAGCCGGTGCCATCATCGGCTCATGGATCGGCAGCAAACTCTTTGGCAACCAAAACTACCAGAACAACCGAAAAGCGGGCTACAAATCACCGTCAACCTACCAACGCAGCAAAAACAGCTTCAGCAAGGCACGCAAAAGCACGACCAAACGCAGCGGTTTCTTTGGTAATAGCAAAAAAAGCACCACAAGAAGCGGCGGCTTCTTTGGCGGTTGATGATGGTAAGACTCCAACCCGTCACTCCGCTTACAACTGACTACCTTGAGTCACTTGGGTTTGTGTGGCATACCGACAGTGACGACACACCTTATGTCTCCGACTCCCTTGTCGTCCTCTCTGAAGCTGAAGCCGAAGCCTACTACGAAGCTGGCAACAGACTCTATGACATGTTTATTGAAGCGGCACAGTATGTCATTGACAACAACCTCTTCCATGAGATAGGCATCCCGTTTAATCTGGCAGAACTCATCAAAGAGAGCTGGGAGAATGATGTCCACTGGCATCTTTACGGTCGCTTCGACCTTGCAGGCGGGATTGACGGCAAGCCGATCAAACTGCTTGAGTTCAATGCCGACACCCCCACTGCCCTTTTCGAAACCGCTATTGTCCAGTGGGCAATGCTCAAACAAAACGGCTTGGAAGAGACTGCACAGTTCAACGGTGTCTATGAAGCCCTGCTTGAGAATTTCAAACGACTGGTAACACTCGATGAGGATGTAAGCGATTTTGCATCACGCTATGAGGGGTGGAAGTTTCTCTTTACATCCATTCGCGGCAACAGCGAAGAGGAAAACACCGTTCGCCTCTTGCAGCATATTGCTACAGAAGCGGGTTATGAAACAGCTTTTGCCTACATCGACGAAGTAGAATTTGATGACACTGAAGGCATCTTCTACAAAGATGAGCAGTATGAGCTCTGGTTCAAACTCATTCCGTGGGAGGACATTGCCCTTGAAGAACCCGACCTTGCTATGATGCTGACCAACATCATCAAAAACCAAAAAGCGATCATTTTCAACCCTGCCTACACCTTGCTCTTCCAAAGCAAAGGTCTGCTGCCGATCCTTTGGCAGCTCTACCCCAACCATCCGCTGCTTTTGGAAAGCGCTTTTGAACCGCTAAGTACAGCAAAACAGGTACAAAAACCAGTCTTTGGGCGGGAAGGCGAGAGTGTACGCATCCTTGAAAACGGTCAAGTAACAACTGGAGGCAACGGGGATTACGATAACCACAAGATGGTCTACCAGATCTACACATCCCTCCCTCAAGATACGCAGGGCTCTAGCTATCAGGCAGGTGTTTTCTTTGCCTATGAAGCGTGTGGTGTCGGCTTTAGAAAAGG
>JALVGO010000034.1 GCA_027029065.1 Sulfurovum sp. | reverse complement strand
ATAATATTTTCTTTTTTATCATTTTAATTTCTTATAGTATATTATTGTTTATATATATTATTGTTACTTTATGTAACATATTTTAAAAGAGATTTTTCATACTTTGAACAAAAAAAATCAGTATCTATATAAAAATCATACACTATAACTGATACACAGGGGAATATAGACAACAACTGACTCCCTATACCATTACGATAAAAACGATTATACTTGCTTAAAGTATTGTCTAAATTGTGCCGTATATACAATTATCGTTTCTTCAATACAAAGGGGGAGGTAATTTTAATTATAATCTAGTAATATAATATCTTAAAATCTATAGAAATACTTGACATTTAATTTTTATTTATCTATACTGCTCCCATCAAAACACAACAAGGATACAAATGAAAACAAGTACATTCAAAAAACTTGGAACCGGAATCGCTTTGTCACTCGTGACTTCAACTATGCTTCATGCAACTAACGGAGATACTCTGATCGCTGTCGGTGCGAAAGCAAGAGGTATGGGTGGTACAGGTATCGCTGTAAGCCATGGTGCAGAATCAACTATCAGCAACCCTGCTATGATCTCTACTATTGAAGGTACAGAAATTTCATTTGGCGGTACAATCTTTATGCCTACGATCAAAACGACGATCAATCCTGCCGGTGGTATGTTCCCGTCTCAGCCGCTTACCAGTGATGCTGACATGAACATGATCCCTGAAGTTTCTATTGCTCACAAGATCAATGAAAACTGGTACATCGGTATCGGTATGTGGGGTACAGCAGGTATGGGTACAGACTACAGCAAAGCAGAAATGTCTTTCAGCCCTACAAGTTACCCTAAATTTGGTAACCTCAATATGGTTACAAACCTTCAGTTGATGCAGTTTGCTGTTCCTGTAGCATATAAGACAGGCGGTCTTACAGTAGCAGCTGCGCCGGTACTTCAGTATGGTAACCTCGATATCAACTACAGAATGCCTGACGGACAAGGTAACATCAACAATGTCGGTGCCGGTCTTGCTCAAGACTTTGGATTTGGCTGGACAGCGGGTCTCTCTTATGACTTCTCCAACGGTCTTATTATTGGTGCAGTATACAAATCTTCTATCGAAATGACATATATCAACCAGCTCTCTTCTGCAACCGCACCGTTTGTAGCAATGGGTGCATTCCCTGCACCATTGGCAGATACGCTTGAGCAGCCTGCAGAGATTGGAGCCGGTATCTCCTATACATTTGGTGGACATACACTGGCATTTGACTACAAAAAAATCAAATACTCAAGTGCAACCGGCTACAAAGAGTTCCAGTGGGAAGATCAGAATGTCTATGCAGTCGGTTACCAGTATGCACAGGACAACTGGGCGATCAGACTTGGTTATAACCACGGATCAAGTGCAGTTGTAGAGCAGACAGGTGCAACAACACCACAGGGTATGGGTGCACAGTCAGCGATCAACTTCTTCAACCTGCTTGGATTCCCTGCAACAGAAGAGAGCCATATCACACTTGGTGGTACATATGAGTTTACAAAAGCTTTCTCTCTTGACCTTGCTTATGTCTACGGAACAAACAACAAAGAGACATTCGGCATCCCTGCCTTTGCACAGTCTTTCGGTACAGACTCCATCACAACAGAGCACAAAGAGTCAAGCCTCTCTTTCCAGCTTACTTATAACTTTTAATCACCTTTCTCCCCACATGTGGGGAGAATCCTCTTCAAATACCTCTTCTTTTAAATCTTTAAGCTGATTATTATAAAATATAAAACATACTTATTAAGTATTAGAATTTAGATAAATAAGATAGTTTTCAAGAAATGGAGATACCTATGAAAAAAACA
>JALVGO010000033.1 GCA_027029065.1 Sulfurovum sp. | reverse complement strand
AATTAGGAATTAGGAATTAGGAATTAGGAATTAGGAATTAGGAATTAGGAATTAGGAATTAGGAATTAGGAATTAGGAATTAGGAATTAGGAATTAGGAATTAGGAATTAGGAATTTTAATTGAAATAACACAGTGTGTCAAGATGTATGTCATACATTGACAAAAATGTAAATGCCATAGCCGGCAGCAACCCCAAATAACAGATAAAATGCATAGCTGTATCGTACCGCGGCAAAGGAAAGCAGCAGATACATTGCTCCTGCCCATAATGGCAGTTGGTGCTCCGTGGCTGATGTTCCCCATGTCAACAGTTGCTGTAAAGCTGTGTCAAAGAGCTCTCCGGCACCTATCAGGTGCAGCAGCATCGCAGCAGGGTAGAAGGGGATAAACAGCAGTGACAACAACACAGAAAGCAGTTGACTTGCCGCTGTAACGGGAAATACCGTATGTACTACCGGCAGCATCAGCACAAAGATGCCAAGAGGAATGACAAAGAGTGTCATCACCCATGCGGGCAACGTTTTGGTATAGTGCAGCAGTAAAAAGATGTAAAAGACCCCTGCTACTGAGAACCAAAAGCCAAGAGAGACAAGAAGTGCAGGAAAGAACACGACAAGCAGTGTCAACACCGCAGCAAGAAAATAGAAGCTGACCAGTTCAACACCAAGTACCAGCATTAGCCATCCCATCGCAACCATGGCATAGGCACGCAGCAGTGACGGCGGCATACCGGTAATGTAAAGATACACACCCAAGACCGCCAATGTCACCAGTCCCACATCCATCAACGCAAAACGGTAGGGGAAGAAACGCTGCTGCAGCGGCCGGTAGAGCATCAGCAGTCCCTCATAGACAAGAAACCACAAAATACCAAGATGAAACCCGCTCAGTGCAATCAGATGGCTGACACCAAGCAGTGCCACTTTTTCTCTGAGCTCCTTGGGGATGGGGTCGGCAAAAAAAAGCGCACTGTAAAGTGCCTGAAGCATCGGGTCACGGTGCTGCGCACGTACCGCATCTTTAAGCTTTGTCTGTATGGTACCGGGCATATCATCCACCTGCCGGATACGGCTTTTGGCATAGAATGTCCCCAGAAAATCCCAAAATCCGGTTCTCTCATCTGGGAAAATCTCGATACGTATGCGTTTGCCCTGCAATGATGTTTGCCTGTGGGTGGTGGTATAGAGATGCAATCCCTCATCGGTACGGAGTTTGAGCACCTGATAGCTTCTGTGCTGTTTCTGTTTGGTATATGACACAAGCACATTGGCGTGAGTAAAGAAGAAAGGTTTGGCAACAAATTCACGGTACTGCGCATAACGCCATCCAAGATGCACCGCCAGCAGCACTGCTGCAATCAGGATAAAATAGCCAAACTCACGACGCGATTCGAAGAGTGCCGGTTTTTCCACTCTCTTTCCTGATAAAAACCTTCGTTATATTGGAGGCAGCTCAATGTTTCCGGTATTGGCAGGGATATCTCCCTCCTCATACACCACTTCAAACGCCGGAGAGTGCACCGCATCGACAAAACGGGTAAAGCGCTTCTGGAAGATCAGATCAACCGTACCGGTAGGTCCATTACGCTGCTTGCCGATAATAATCTCCGCTTCCTCTTCAGGCTTCTTCCTAAAGTCAGAGGTATACTCCTTGCCTTCCGCTTTTGCCTTCATCTCTTTCTCTTTCTCTTTGGCTTCACGGTAGACATCGTCACGGTAGACAAAGAGGATGATATCGGCATCCTGCTCGATCGCACCCGATTCACGCAGGTCTGAGAGCATAGGACGTTTGTTCTCCCTCGCTTCAAGCGACCGGTTAAGCTGAGAGAGCGCTACAATAGGGATCTGCAGTTCACGTGCAAGCTGCTTAAGCCCTCTTGATATCTCAGAGACCTCCTGCTGTCTTCCCTCACGTCCTTCACCACTCATCAGCTGAAGGTAGTCGATAATGGCGATACTGATCTCCGGATGCTGTGCCTTGAGCTTGCGCAGCTTGCTACGCACATGGTGGATCGTTGCATACCCCCCATCATCGACAAAGAGCTTCTTGTGTGACATCTCCTCTGTCGCCGCAGAGAGCTGTGACCACTGATCATCGGTCAAGTCCCCCACCCGAAGCTGCTGCAGAGGAATGGAGGTTTTGGCAGAGAGGAGTCTGAGCATCAGCTGCTCTGCGGGCATCTCCAGTGAAAAAAAGGCAACCCCTTCATCCCGCTCAATCGCCTTGAGTGCCATGTTGAGTACAAATGCCGTATTATGTGTTACGGTCATATCCTCAAGCAAAAAGAGATGATTACCATCAAGCACAAAACCATAATAGTCATCTACTTTGTCAAACTCTACCTTTATACCTGTATGGGTATGGTCACGTTTTGAAACAAGCGGTCGTGCCTGTTTGCGCTTAATGAGGGTAGGAATAGCATCGAGTTCACCAACGATACGCACACGGTACACATCACTCTCATAACCGATACTTCGAATGGTCGCCTTTTTCTTTTTCAGTGAAACTCTAAATCCAAGTGTATCCGCAAGATACTTGATCTGCTCTGCAAGCGTTTTTGATTTTTGTACGATCTCAAAGACATGATAGCGGTCATCATAGTATCCGTCACTGTCGATAAGCCCTGCTAAAAGTTGCAGCCTGTTCTTCCTGCTGTTTGCAATATAGTGATGCGGGATATGTTTATTGTCCAACACACCAAGCTCTCTTAGCTTCCCTTGCAGAGAGTCACTCAAATCTTTCAGTGCTCCCTCTTTTTGTATATTGGTAATGCCATACATGGTACATTTGCCATCTACAGCATACCGGTGCAGCTTTTTGTCAAGAGTAAACGCATAATCTTGCAAATAGGCTACGATTTCCGGATCTTCCGTCGCGACCCTTACATCACTGCTTCTTCCGTCTCCAAGCCAGAGACCGAGAAAATAGGGTTCAATCTCCAGCGGTTTTTCTTCAAACTCGACAGCTACCTTGTAGCCTTTATAGTTCGATTTGAACTTCTCACTCTTTGTAATGTACTCGGAGACCTCTATATTGAGCAGATCACCGTGCTTGTGTTTACCTTCGTTGCGTGAACGCTTCAGTGAGAGTATGTGTGATTTGTTGACCCGGTAATCGATACCTTTATTCTGCCGTACCCAGTACATCTCTTCTCGACCCCGTGCCAGAGAGAGTACCTTTCTGGGGGTAGAGTCATCACCCATCAGGAGGTCGCCTACCTTGATATCTTCTACCTTTTTGAGTGTACCATCATACATCACAACCTTAGTCCCTTTGCCAAGACATTTCCCCATTGCCGGTCTTGCAGCGATGATGACCAGATCCCCCTTACCAAAGCCTGAAGTCTTTTCATTGAGGTTCTTAAAGCCTGTATCGACCCCTATCAATTTCGAGTTGCCCAGTGCCTTGAGACGGTTGATCTCATCGATCATCGAAACGGTGATCTCTTTGGAATCACGGAAATCCTCATTGGTGTTGTTCTGCGTGATCTCGTAGAGTTTCTTCTCCACAAGGTTCATCACCTCTTCGGCAGGCAGGTCATCTTCGATGGTTACCTTTTTGATCTCCGTTGCCAACGTTGCAAGTGCGCGTTTGGATGACTTTGCTTTGATCTCGGCGATATAGGCGGATGTATTTGAGATAGGATTGGCAGAGAGCAGATCAAGCATTGCCACCTCATCGAACTTGCCCATGCTCTGCAGCTTGGACTTTAGGAACTCCTCATCAATGGGCTTCTCTTCCCGACTAAGTTCCTCCATCGCCACGAACACATGCTGATGAAACGGCAGATAAAAGTCTTGAGGATTGAGTTTTGCCGCGATCTCCTCGTACGTTTCAGGATCGAAGATGATTGCTGAGAGTACAGCACGTTCGATGTTGAGGTTGTACATGTTTTCCATGTTAAAACTCCTTTGGAGTTTTTAGTGAAGAGTGAAGAGTGAAGAGTGAAGAGTATTGGTTTGCATTGCTTTGCAATGCCTCTGTTTTACAATATGCTAAGTTCATCTATTACCCTCCAACAAAAGCTTTTCGATAGAAAAGCATACCAGAATTCTTCACTCTTAATTCTTAACTCTTCACTTTACTGTTTTGCTCCGCAAAACGTTCCACTTCAGTCACAAACCTATCCACCAGCTCCGCCTCAGGCAGCTTCGCCACCACTTCGCCTTTAACCATGATCAGTCCTGCACCTTTACCGTAGGCAATAGCGACATCGGCATGTTTGGCTTCACCGATGGCGTTGACAACGCAGCCCATGACACTCACATCCATCGGGGTTTTGATGTGTGCTGTTCTGCGCTCCACCTCCGCTACGGCTGAGACCAGATCGGCTTCGATGCGTCCGCAGGTAGGGCAGGAGATGATGTTGAGCCCCTCCTGCACCCGTCCACTGTCTTTGAGGATTGCTTTGCCGACTTTGATCTCCTCTTCAAGCTCCCCGGTGATCGAAACACGCAGCGTATCACCGATGCCATCAAGCAGCAGTGCCCCAAGTCCAATGGCGGACTTGACCGTCGCATGGAAGATCGTTCCCGCCTCCGTCACCCCAAGGTGGAAGGGGTAGTTGTTCTTCGGACGCAGCATTCGGTAAGCTTCGACCGTCCTGTCCACATCAGATGCCTTGAGAGAGACTTTGATGTCGGTAAATCCAAGATCTTCAAGAAACTTGATGTTGTACTCCGCACTTGCCACCATACCTTCAGCGGTTGCACCGTAGCGGTCTTCAAACTCCTTCTCAAGACTCCCCGCATTGACCCCGACACGGATAGGCAAGTTACGCTCCTGACATGCCTTGACAATCTCTTTGATGCGTCCTTTCTCCCCGATATTGCCGGGGTTAAAACGGATACAGTCCACCCATTTGGCGGCTTCAAGTGCCAGCCGGTAGTTGAAATGGATATCGGCGATGAGTGGCAATGAGATCTGCTCTTTGATCGCCCTCAGCGCCAAGGCATCCTCCATCTCCGGCACCGCCACCCGCACCATATCCGCTCCCGCAAAGTGCAGCCTGTTGATCTGCTCCACCGTTGCTGCCACATCCCGCGTATCGGAGTAGGTCATCGACTGTACCGAAATGGGTGCGTCACCTCCTATGGGGATATTTCCGACATATATCTTTTTGGTTGGGTATCTTTCTTTCATTTGGGTTCCCCCAAAAAGAGTGAAGAGTGAAGAGTGAAGAGTGAAGAGTGTTGGTATGTTTTGCTTTGCAAAACTTTTATTAATATGCTATTCATGATATGCTCTCTTTTGATGTTTGGATGCTGGATGAAAGCATTTTGATAATGCTATCAATATCGTTGATGAGACTCTTTGCCAGTGTCTCCTGTAAATAGTTGCAATCTTTTAAAAGCCTTAACCAATATTTTGTTTCATTTGCTTCTTTGAGTGAGACAGAAAGCTTGTTAATAAAGTCTGCTTTTGATTGAGCATATTTACTTTCAGCAATCATAGCCCCCACAGATGTACCCGAACGCAACAACTGTTTACTCATAATATATTCTTTTTTCTCTTTTTGCAGATATTCGCTGCATTTGACCGTTCGAATTGCAAACGCATAACTTTTTTCAGCAAGAATACTCACAGTTTTACCTTAAAATATAAAAGCTTTTCTAAGAGAAAAGCATACCAAAACTATTCACTATTCACTCTTAATTCTTCACTTCA
>JALVGO010000032.1 GCA_027029065.1 Sulfurovum sp. | reverse complement strand
ACACAACGCCCGTCTATCCACCCCCATCGCTTCGTACTCACCAGCTATATGTACTTTGCCGGAGATATTCTCCCATGAGGTCTCCGCTTTGATACGCTCCTCCAGACGGTGATTGACGGAGATGTAGTAGAGCTTCTCTTTGGCATAGCGTTCGATCGCTTCATCATGCAACAGGTGAAAAACCTCTTTACCGTTGTAAATATGCACACGGCTATTGCCGATATCAGCAAGCAAACAGCCTTCCTCAAAAAGGTGCGTGGTTACGCACCCTACAACACCTTTCGGTTCCTCATTCCTTACCCCAAGGGCACTTGTCACTTCGTTCGGGCGCATTCCTAATTCCTAATTCCTAATTTTGTTGCTCCACAACAAACACTTTCCACCCATGCTCTTCCAACAATGCCTTGGCTTTGGAGCAGAGCGGTGCTTTGATGACAATGTATTTTTTTTTGATACTGCTGTCAATATACTTCTCAAGTTTCTCATGCAGCTCCATCAACTCCTGCGCCTCTTTGCGAAGCACCCTGCTCTTCTTCTCAAGCCACATCACATCGGCATAGTACCCTTGCAGATCGACCCCCAGCCAGATAGAGACCTTTTTGCGTGAGCCAAGTTCTTTGGGGACAACAGGTTTGAGTGATTTAAATACCAGCTTTTTGGACTGTAAATATTCGACGATTGTTTTCATGATGCTATTTTACCCAAATTATCGCAGCGGATGAAACTGCAGCATCGTCTCTTTGAGATTCTGTTTTTGGATGTGTGTATAGATCTGCGTCGTCTCCAGAGAGCTGTGCCCAAGCAGCTCTTGTACCACACGCAGGTCGGCTCCTCCGATGATGAGGGAGGAGGCAAAGGAGTGGCGCAGGACGTGGGGTGAGACACCAAGATACTTTTTGACGATCTTGTAGGCACTGATGCGGCTTAGCGGCTCACCCCGGTAGTTGAGCCAGATGTAGCTGCTTGCCATGGTCTGCTTTTCAAGGTAGGCTTCGAGTGCCTCCAGGGCAACAGGCGCAAGCGGTACGACACGCTCTTTTGCCCCTTTGGCAAAACGGATCTTCAGCCACCCTTCCAATATGTCGCTGCGCTGTGCACTCAGCGCTTCGGAGATACGGCATCCGCTGGCATAGAGAAAAAGAATGAGAGCATAGTCACGCAGTCCTGCCAGTGTAGTACGGTCTATAGCCGCAATACCGGACATGATCTCCTCAGGGCTGAGATACTTGGGCAGATTTTTGGGCACTTTTGCCATAGGGATCTTGATCTTTTCATGGGTGAAATTCTGACGGTGGCAAAAGGCAAAAAAGGTATTGATGGAAGAGAGTTTCCGGTTGAGTGTACGTTTGTTCTCAAAGCCTGAGAGGAAAGAGAGTACATCGGTTGTCTCAAGCTTGGTAAGCGGTTTTTTCACCGCCTCTTCAAGCTGCTTCAGGTCACTAAGGTAGGAAGAGACCGTCAGTGTATCGAGTGCCTTGGTGATCGTGAGGTACTCTTCAAACGCCTGCAGAAGATCGGACATGACCTATTTGAAATCGAGTTTGTCAAGATGGATCACAGTGCCGTCTTTGTAGAGTTTGTTCCCTGCAATGTAAACCGGTGAATCAACCTCACCCACATCATAGATTCTGTACTTGTTCAATGTACGGTTCAGTACGATCAGTGATCCTTTGATATCAAGGGCGACAACCCTCTTTTTCAATGCAGTCGCTCCGGCAAACTGTGCGAATTTGAATTTCTTTTTCGCCTGCTCTTCAAGCAGTACATTGAGCTTGATAATCTCTCCCTCTTTGCTGAACACGTAGATCGACTTGCCGCTGAGCGATACCTCCGAAATATTCACCCGGTACTCATATTCACCCTCGGCACCGAGTGTCAGGAGTTTTTTGGGGGTTGCAGCAACCAGTGTATCACCCATACGGGAGAGATAGATGATATTGTTAAATACTTTGTCGCTGCTCAAATAGACAACCTTGGCATTTTCAGGGTCGTTGACATCAAAAATAACCAGTTTGCCGTCAAGCATCGGCATCACAACAAGTGAGTCAATAAACATAGGGCTTGCCGCTCTGGTATCGATGGCGTAGGTACGCTCCGAACGGTTCTCTATAAGCTTCCTGTCTTTGCTGATGCTGTAGAGCCCAAAGGCATTGTTGTTCAAAATATAGGCGACCAGTCCATTGCGGATAGCAGCGGAGACAACCGGTATTTTCAGGGCAATGGTACGGATGGTTTTGCCTGTTTTTTTGTTGATGACCTTTAAGTCGCCACTCTCATTGGCTGCCAATACATAGGTTCTGTTTTCACTCAGGAAACGGAACCCTTTGGGCAGTACCAGTGTGCTGACACCCGATTTTCCGATATATCTGCCGTCTTCAAGGGTTGCACCGTCACGGCTTTTGTCAACAATCTTCCCCTCATAGCTGCTCTGGGCACCGTTGACACCGTAGGTCTGCTCCGGCTCAAAATACTGTTTGGAGCTGCAGCCGCCCAAAAGCAGCACACCCGCTGCCAGTACAGGAAAGAGAATACGTTTCATTACTCAGCCTTCAGTATAGCGTGTTCCAACAGTTTTGCAAGCATGGAGAGTGATGAACGCTCATCGATCAGCGCCAGTTTCTCTTTCGCCTTGGCGACATTACCCGCCTTGATGGCAACATATGCCTCTTCAAGATAGGCAAGCTCTTTGTAGTACGCTGAATCGACCGGCTTCTTCTCGATGGCACCGACACTGTAACGGCTCATATCGGCGATCACACCGTTTTGACTGTTTCCAAGTACCGAGAGCTGCTTGACATCCTGTTTTTTGGCGGCAGTCGAAAAGCTGTAGAGTTCATAGAGTGCCGGGTTTTTCTCTTTGAGAACACTGAGTGCGGATGCATCGTCAGGCTTCTGCTGCAGGGTTAAAAGTGCCTGGTTTGCCGCCTCAAGTCTGGATTGTTTTACGGCATCCATTCCGGTACTGACGACGACATAGAGCAAAATCGCCCCAACGGTTCCAAAAATGGGAAACTTGTACTTTTTGTAAAGCGTCTCCAGTTTAAACGCACTCTCCAGTATCTTCTCATCACTGCTCAGTTCTGTTTTGACATAGTTCACATCATCTTTGATACTCACTGCATTCTCCTGCAATTTTATATAGGTACCATTATACCAATTTGGGATTAAAGCTCTACAATCGTGATACCAAGGTTGCCCGGCATCCGGTAAAACTTCTGTATCTTGGGGTGCTTTTTCAAATATTCCGTTACCAGTTTCGCCAGCACACCGCTGCCTGTACCGTGTATGATCTGTACTTCATTCAGACCGTTAACCAGCGCATCGGAGAGGAATTTGTCGACAGTATCAATCGCTTCATCGGCATACATGCCCAAGAGTTTCACTGACACACTGGCACTTCCTTTCTGGACATGGTGTGTCGCTTTTTTGGGCGGTTTCGGTACTTTGGGTTTAGGGGTCTCCTGCCGTAGTTTGAGCTCCTTGAGCGGCACACGCATTTTGAGCCCGTCCACGATGATGGTGGCATTCTCTCCGCGGATAGAAAGAAGTTCTCCTTTGTGGGAACGGTACTTGACCTTATCACCCTCTTTGAGCGGTTCAGGAGGTGTTTGGGGCGATTTGACCGGCATACTTTTGCGTTTGTGCGCTTCATTGAGCAGCCGTCTGCCCTCTGCAGACTCTTTTACTTTGAGTGCTTCTCTTGCCTTTTTGGTTGCAGCATTGTAGCGGTTCTCAAGCGTTGCCAGCGCTTTGCGGTGCTGCTCTTTGAGCTTTTCTTCCTCTTCTACAAGCCTGAGTTTCTGCCGTTCTACCGCTTTGCGTTCTGCTTCGATCTGTGCGATCTTCTCACGCATCTGTCGCTCAAGTGCTGTTGACTTCTCGATAAGCTCGTTGAGGTTCTCCTTGTCTTTCCCATACACGGTTTTGGCACGGTTGACAATGGCAGGCGGTACCCCGTAGCGCTGCGCCGTTTCAAATGCGTAACTCTTCCCTATACTCCCCTGCAAAAAGGTGTAGGTAGGGACACGCCGCTCCTCGTCATAGAGTGCTGCCACAAGCTCCACATCATCGTCACTTGCCATCAGTGAGGCAAGACGCTTGTGGTGGGTCGTAACGACAAAGCTGATGCCCCGCGCTTTGAGTGCTTCAAGCATCACCCTGAAAAGCGATGCCGCCTCGTCACTGTCGGTTCCCAGTTCTATCTCATCCACCCCGACAATGGCATCACGTTTTTCAAACAGTCTGGCAAACTCCTGCATACGTCCGGCAAATGTCGAAATATCGTTTTTAACCGACTGCGGATCGTCAATGACCGCTTCAATGCTTTTGTAGTGCCCCACACGGGTTCTTGCCGCATCACACTTGAACGGCAGCAGATACTTGCTCATGTAAACCGCACTCAGAAGCGATTTGAGCAGCATCGTTTTACCCCCGGCATTGACACCGGTGATCAGCAGGATCGGTCTGTTCATATCAAGTGTCACAGGCACAGGGTTTTCAATGGCAGGGTGGGCAAAGTCGTGCAATACAATGCCTTTCTGTTTTTGGGGCAGCACAAACTCATACTCGTTGGCACGGGCAAACGCCACCCTTGCCTGATAGTGGTCAAAACGGTCATAGGCTTTGTCGATAAATGCCAAAAAGCGTTCCCATTTGAAAAAGCGTGCCGAGATCTCCTGACAGTAGCGGTAGATGATCTCCGAACGGCTGCTGAGCAATGCCGCCTCTTTCTCTTTGAGATGGGTAACTGCCTGCGGGATGATATAGAAAAACCCTCCGGCACTTCTTCCCGCTACCGTCGCTTTGATCGCATTGTTAAACCCACTCCGTACCAGCAGGGTCTCCTCTCCGCCATGGTAGTGTATCTGGGTATCGACCAGATAGTCTGTCAGCCGGGCACTGTGGGTCAGCCGGTAGAGTGTCTCTTTGATCTCACTGCGGTTGTGCTTGAGCGCCTGTTCGACCCCCATCAGATCAGGGTCGCGTTCGGGGTTGATCTCACCCTCCTCGGTAAAATACCCCACTATCTCCATGATCTCATCGGGTATCTCTATCTCGCCTAACCAGCTGCCAAGTGGTTGGGGGAAAGAGAGTGCTTTAAGACGGTTAAAGTAGGAGATCATCGTCACAAAGGCAAAGATCTCCTCCAGACCGAGTACTCCCTGCTTTTTGATCAGATGCAATGCCCTGTCAAGATCAGGTACTTTTTTTACAGAGGGGTACTGTACCTGTGCAAGCGCTTTGACATACCTGTAGTGCTGATTGATATCTCCCTCCATCGCTACAGGCTTTTCTCTTGCAAGAAACTGTTTGAAACGGTCAATGTAACCGTCAAGATCCAGCTTCTGTACGATCGACCTCTCACTCATATATTCTGATACCTTTCTGTACATTTTATACGAATTATACACTACTCCTGTCGAAAAAGAGCTATTTTCTCCCAATTTATAGGCGCTTTGGCTATAATATTACTGAATTCGCTTTAGCGAGTCCTGCAAAAATCTGCCTTGATTATGAACGAAATTGCTGCATCAAAGATTGAGGTATTTAGTTAGTGCGGTAATAAGTATTATGAGAGAAAGTGAAAAAATGATCGGACAAACATTTGATACTGTCACGCTTATGCAAAAAAGTTCCGCAAACTGGATATATGACAGTGTCTACAAGCTGCTTCCCGAGGCATTTGA
>JALVGO010000031.1 GCA_027029065.1 Sulfurovum sp. | reverse complement strand
CAGCTCTCATACGCAAAACGAAGCGGCGGTATCATGTATGAAACCGTATCTCCAAAAGGGATGATCTCCGTAGGTATCGTCCATGATGCACAAGGCAAATTCTGTTTCGGAAATGCCAAGCTAAAAAGTGGAGATATGCTTATCTTCGACGATACAGCCCCCTCCAGCCTGATCACAGACAAAAGACTCTCTGCTTCTGTTATCTCCATTCCCAAAAAGACCTATCGGCGTTTAACACAGGCACTCACACCCTATCTTGGCAAAGTACTGACCGACAAAGGGCATGCTATGGCAAAGATGATGGAAGATATTCTCGAGCAGGCAAAGACAGATGAGACATTCATGCAGGATGAGGCACAGCAGAAAGCACTTGAAACAGAACTGATCAACCATCTCAACATCCTGATTGAGACACAAACCCCCTACTTTCCAAAACTCACCAAAGGGGAGAAGATCGCATTGACCATCCGTGACCGTATCTACCGCCATATCAACGGAAAAGTGACAATCGCATCCCTTGCAGAGGAGTTCGGGGTCAGTGAGCAGACACTGCAAAATGCTTTCAAATCGCTCTTCGGATTCACCCCAAACCGCTTCATACGCCACCTCAAACTCAACCATGTCAGAAAGGCACTCATTGAAGCTGATCCGCAGGATGATACGATCATCAATATTGCCAACAGGTGGGGGTTTACCCATATGGGACACTTCTCAAGATACTATACGGAACTTTTTGGGGAGAACCCCTCTGTTACCCTGCAAAGAACGTTTTCCCCGGAAGAGATCTGAGAAAAAAGCATAAAGCATGAAATATCTTCCTGTATTGCTTGCCGCAGCCCTGCTCTTGTGGATGGTACGACCGGCAGATAAAGCAGAGAAAACACCCCTTTTGCCATCTGATACCATCCTTGCTGTGGGAGACAGCCTGACATACGGACATGGTGCATCCCCAAAAGAGAGCTACCCTTCTGTACTTGCATCCATGACCGGACTGCGTATCGTCAATGCGGGCAGAAATGGAGAGACTTCACAGGAAGGGCTGAAAAGAGTGTCGCAGCTGCTACAACAGCACAAACCAAAACTGACACTGCTCTGTTACGGAGGCAATGATATTCTTCAGAAAAAGTCCATGAGAACACTGAAAGAGAATCTCAGAACCATGATCTCTCTCATACGTGCCCACGGAAGCGAGGTGATTTTGATCGCCGTACCAGACTTCTCACTCTTTGGGCTGCATCCGCTTTCTCTCTATGACGAGGTAGCCAAAGAGACCTGTACACCGATTGTCAGCGGCCTTTTAAGTGATATTCTCGCAGATCCTTCACTCAAAAGTGATCAGGTACATCCCAATGCCAAAGGCTACAGAAAGATGGCTGAAGCACTCTATACAACGATTGCCAAACGATACACACTTCCTTAGAAGCTGTATCCAAGTCGTACAATCGATTTGGTATCGGTCGTATCGAATCCTACCGGAGGAATATTGTCATAGCGCACCTCCCCTTCAAGGGTGACACTCAATCTGTCGGCAACAGCAAAGGTAAGACCGATCACGCCCATCACCTCATAATCTTCAAAGTCCTCAAAGTTTTCAGAGGCACCGGCTTTTACGTAGAGCAGACTCGTTTTATTGAGTTGGTTGCTATACTCCGCATACTGGGTAAATGAAGCAAAATCGTGATCGGGCTGGTTGTTGCTGTACTGCTCAACATTATACGCCGCACCCACCTTGATCTCGAAACGGTGCTGACCGTCATTGTAGAGTTCATTCCCCGCGCCAAGACCGATGAAGGTTTTGCTGTCAAAGTTTCTGAATGTATTGCGCAGCCATTTCAGACTTCCGTATGCAAACCACTTTCCGGCAAGCTTCTGCTCAAGCGCAAGGTTTGC
>JALVGO010000030.1 GCA_027029065.1 Sulfurovum sp. | reverse complement strand
CCCATACCCCGCCTGAGACAATCGAGTTTCTGCTGGAGGATCTTGACATGGTACTGCTGATGAGTGTCAATCCCGGATTTGGCGGACAGAAGTTTATCCCTTCCGTCATTGAAAAGGCGCAGCGCCTTAAAGCGATGATAGAAAAACGCAACCCCAGCTGTCTCATTGAAGTTGACGGCGGTGTCAATGACCAGAATGTCAAACTGCTTGCCGATGCAGGTGTGGATGTTGTCGTTGCAGGTTCGTATGTCTATAAGCATCCGGAGGGGGTTAAAGAGGCGATTGCCTCTTTGAAGTGAAGAGTGAATAACTAATAGTGAATAGTGTAGGAATGCATTGCTATGCAATGCTTTTATTATAAAGGAGAAGAGAGTATGAAGCATATCAAAACAGAAGTTTTTCGTAAGAAAAACAAACCAAAACTATTCACTATTCACTATTCATCATTCACTTTTCCCCAAAGGGAGACCCCGTGCGCGTAAAAATATGTGGTATCACCAATCTTAGAGATGCTTTGCATGCGGTTGCATGCGGTGCAGATGCACTTGGGTTTGTCTTTTACAATAAATCACCAAGATATATCACACCCAAAGATGCAAAGCATATTATTGATCGTCTTCCTCCGTTTGTAGAGCGTGTAGGACTCTTTGTCAATGAAGGGGTGGAGACTATCGATACGGTATGCCGCTATACCGGTATCTCTCTGGCGCAGATCCATTTTGATGTCGATGCGGCATCTCTCGATGCGGTTGACACGAAGACCCTGCCGGTGGTACGGGCACAAAAACCCGAAGACCTGCACCGCTTTGCCGACCGCTACCGTCTGGTCGATGCCTATTGTGAAGCCTATGGCGGCAGTGGAAAGCGGCTGAACCTTGAGTGGTTCAAAGATGTTGACTGTTCCAAGATCATTCTTGCCGGCGGGCTTACTCCTGAGAATGTGGCAGAAGCAAAAGCATACGGATTTTACGGTGTGGATGTCAGCTCAGGAGTGGAGTCTGTTAAAGGAAAGAAAGACCATACGAAAGTAGAGCGTTTCATCGCACATGCGAAAAGTATTTAGCGAACTGACCGACGCATTCCGCAAACATGACGGTATATTGACACCTCGGCAGTATGAAGCTGTGGTTAAAAAGCATACTACCCTGCTTGAAGAGAGCGACACGATCTTCATTTTACTGCAAGCTTCCGGCTATCCTATAGAGCAGGAGGAAGATACCTACCGCTTCAAACCCTTTTTTACTCCCTACGATGCAGCACGCTACTGTGTGATCGACATCGAAACCAATGGCAGCAAACCGGGTACATCACAAGTCATAGAGATCGGGGCGGTCATGATTGAGAAAGGCAAAGTGGTTGACAGGTATGAAACATTTGTCGAGTGTGCGTTTCTGCCTGAATATATTACGAAAATCACCGGTATCGAACCAGAAGATCTCATCGGCGCACCGACACGCAGGGAGGCATTGACCGGTTTGCGCCAGTTTATGGGTGATGCTGTCTTTGTCGCACACAATGCCAATTTTGACTATACCTTTCTTGATGCCTCTTTCGAGCGTTTTGGACTTGGCGGCATCGGCAACCCGAAACTCTGCACCATCGACCTTGCCAGACGTACCTTTGAGAGCGAACGATACGGACTTGCCTATCTCATAGAAGCACTTGGTATGGAAGAGACCAGCCACCATCGCGCCTACTCCGATGCGTTATGTGCCTCCAAAGTGATGCTAAAGAGTTTTGAAACCCTGCCGGAGTATGTCAAAACGACCGATGATCTACTGCAGTTTTCGACATCGAGCAAAAAGAGCAGAAGAATAAAAAGTGAAGAGAGAAGAGTGAAGAGTGAAGAGTGAAGAGTTTTGGTATGCTTTTCCGAGAAAAGCTTTTATTTTATGC
>JALVGO010000029.1 GCA_027029065.1 Sulfurovum sp. | reverse complement strand
TTGATAAAGTACTTGATGATGCTATGATCGTCTGGGGACAGAATGGTGAAGCACTCAGACCGGAGCAGGGATATCCTATCAGACTGCTCGTTCCGGGATGGGAAGGAAACCTGTGTGTCAAGTGGCTGTGTCGTCTTGAGTTCTCGTCTGAGCCGTACTATGCCAAAGAAGAGACAGCAAAATATACAGCACTCAAGCCGGATGGTAAAGCGATCCAGCACTTCTATGCAAATGAGGTTAACTCTGTCATTACATCACCATGTCCAGAGAAACCATGGACAGATCTTAAAAAAGGTGATGTGGTTGAGATTGAAGGACTTGCATGGTCGGGCATGGGAACGATTGAAGGTGTCGATATCTCTTTTGATGGTGGTAAAAACTGGGTTGAAGCGAGCCTGAAAGGGCTTGTCCTTCCAAAAGCATGGACACGCTTTAGCTATATCTATAAGTATGAAGGCAAGCCGCTGCTTCTTTCAAGCCGTGCCAGAGATGATGCCGGGCATATTCAGCCAACAGTCAAGCAAGAAAGAGAAGTGATGGGTGTAGAGTCGGTATACCATAGAAATGGTATCTTTACCTGGGAAGTAACTGAAAAAGGGGAGGTGAACAATGTTCAAGTCTTATCGTAATCTTATGTTGTCAGCAGTTGTTGTTGCTGCTGCTTCGACAACACTGTTCGCGGGAAGTGATGCTTCCCGTACCTATGCGAACGGGAAAAAAGTGATTGACGGCGGTTCGACATATCCTGTCAAAAAAGGGATGACATCTCTGTACCATGTCAATGAAGAGGCACATAAAGGTGCTATTAAGTTTGGCAGAAAACCTACAGCAGATGAGATCAAAGCGTGGGATATTGATGTAATGCCTGACGGTACCGGACTTCCTGAAGGGCATGGTACTGTTGAAGAGGGTGATGCACTTTACGAAGAGAAGTGTGCAGCGTGTCACTTTGACTTTGGTACTGGAGGTGCCGGATATCCTGCACTTCAAAAAGGAAATGCGTATGAAGGGCAAAAGTCATTGACTAACCAGCGTGTTGATGGAAACGATGAAGGTCCTATCAGAGTATTTGGAACCTACTGGCCGCAGGCAAGTACACTGTGGTGGTACATCAAAACAGGTATGCCGCATCCTGCACCAATGTCACTGACTGATGATGAAGTCTATGCACTTTGTGCTTATATCATCTCTATCAATGAGCTGAAGATCGACGGAGAAGAGCTTGATGATGAATATGAGCTGAACAGAGAAAAATTCCTGAAGATCGTTATGCCAAACAAAGACGGATTTGTTCCAAAGATCGATGGCAAAAACGGGTTGGAGAATACACGTAAATACTTCAATGACTTTAAAAACTATGGTAACGGTACACGCTGTATGAAGAACTGCTTTGACGGAAAACCGGTACTGGTACGTATCAGCGGTACAGGAATCAGTGACTATGAACCGCCTATCTCTGAAAAGAAAGAGCTTCCTAAGAAAAAAGCAGGTGCAACTGCAGAACATCCAGGAAAGAAAGCATATGATGCGTCATGTGCAGTATGCCATGGTACCGATGCAATGGGTGCACCTGTGCCTGGTGATAAAAAAGCATGGGAAGCAAGACTGAAAAAGGGTATGGACAAGGTATATGACAATGCCATCCATGGTATTAACGGTATGCCACCAAAAGGCGGTACCTCCCTTCCGGACGACAAGATCAAAGAGATTGTTGACTATATGGTCAGCCAGTCAAAGTAACTGTTTCACAGTTGCTTCACAATTTATAGCGTATAATGGCGCATGAGGTTTTCAAAGCCTTGTGTTCCATATAATTCAAAGAAAAAGGAAAAAGTATGAACAGAAGAAATTTTATCGGTTTTGGTGTGTTGGCAATGGCGACACTGCCGGCTACATTGAGTGCACTCAGCAGCATTGACT
>JALVGO010000028.1 GCA_027029065.1 Sulfurovum sp. | reverse complement strand
GAATGTCACTGTTTGAATTGATCTATCGCTACCGGTATGGATATGATATCGGTGAAATTTCCAGAGAACTCCAGCAGCTAAGAACGTTGCCCCGCGATACATTTTTACAGTGGCAGGAGAAGCAAAAGTGGGATATTGTACTCTATCTTTATGAGCATAACGATTTTTATCGTCGTTATGTCGGTGATAAACTTCCTGATTGCTGGGAAGCACTGCCTGTTGTTGAAAAGGAGCATCTGCAGGGAAACTTTGAAGAACTGCTTACCCAATCGATGCAAAAAGAGAAGCTCTATACCAACAATACTTCAGGCTCTTCCGGACATCCGCTGACGTTTGCGAAAGATTATTATACGCAAGCAAGAGTATGGGCTGCAAAAGCACTTTTTGCCAACATGCATGGGATTGACTATTTCAGATCAAAAGAAGCAAAGTTTTATGGTATGCCAAAAGCATGGCTGCCTTTTATAGTCCAGAAAATAAAAGATCTTATCCTTCGTCGACACCGTTTCGTGGTTTTCGACCTCTCTGATGTAGTCATGGATCGGTGGATTGAGCGATTTCGAAAGTATCCATTTGATTATGTTTACGGCTATACCAGTTCTATTGTTCTGTTTGCCAGACATTGTATCTCCAGAAATCTTATCCTCAAGGAGATATGTCCCTCACTTAAAGTTGCTGTAGTGACCTCTGAAAGTTGTTCTTCTGAAGATAGGGAAATAATTCGAAAAGGGTTTGGGGTAGAGCCAAGAAATGAATATGGCACTGCAGATGCCGGACTTATTGGGTATGAGTGTACAGAAGGGAATATACACCTTGTTGAAGAGAATCTTTACATAGAAAACGATGAGGAGGGCAATCTTTTGGTTACAGATCTGTTCAACAAAGCTTTTCCTCTTGTACGCTACAAAATAGGTGATATGGCTTCAATATCGGAAGTACCCTGTGTATGCGGGCTTCATACCCGAACGATAGATGGTTTGCAGGGACGAACAAATGATGTTGCGGTTCTGAAAAGCGGAAAGCGGATTCCAGGGCTTACGTTTTATTATATATCACGGGCACTTTTGGAATCTTCAGGTATTCTCAAAGAGTTCATTATCCGTCAGACTGCACTGGATACTTTTGAATTTGATGTGGTCAGTGACAAACCTTTGGAAGCTAAAGATATAGAAGAGCTCAAAAAAACAGTTGAGGAGTATCTGGAGGAAGGATTGAATATTATGGTACATCAGGTAGAGAAGATTGAACGTCCAGCTTCTGGGAAAATTAAACATTTTTATTTGGAGTTGAATGAGAGATGAAAATCCTTTTTATTACAGACAACTTCCCACCTGAAACCAATGCTCCTGCAACCCGTACCTATGAACACTGCAAGGAGTGGGTAAAAAAGGGAGCCAAGGTGACTATTATCACCTGTGCGCCAAACTTTCCGCAAGGAAAGGTTTATGATGGCTACAAAAATAAGCTTTATCAAAAAGAAACCATTGACGGAATCGAAGTGATACGGGTCTGGAGCTACATTACTGCCAACGAGGGCTTTGCCAAACGGGTTCTTGACTATGTGAGTTTTGCTTTTTCAGCATTTTGGGTCGGTTTGTTTCAGAAAGCGGATGTCATCGTGGCAACTTCTCCACAGTTCTTTACCACATGGGCAGCGGTCGGCATATCGAAAATCCACAGAAAACCATGGATCTTTGAATTGCGTGATCTTTGGCCTGAGTCTATTCGTACTGTTGGAGCCATGAAGCAGAGCAGGGTACTTGACTGGCTGGAAAAAGTGGAATTGTGGCTCTATCGGGATGCAGACAGAGTAGTAGCTGTGACAGAGGCGTTCAAGGAAAATCTTATTGGTCGGGGCATCAATGCAGAAAAAATCGATGTTGTCACCAATGGGGCAAACCTGGAGCTGTATGTTGCAAGAGA
>JALVGO010000027.1 GCA_027029065.1 Sulfurovum sp. | reverse complement strand
GCAACATTACCGATGTATCGCAACTACCCGATACACTGCCCTCCTACATCCATGTCAAACCGCAACTCAAACTAAACGGCAACGTGATCTTGGAAGGCTACGAGATGGCACTGGGCGAGAGTCTCAATATCGATCAGGCGGTCTCCCCTGTCAATGCAGCCTCTGCAGGCTACAAAAAACACAAATCAACCGCAGGAGACTACCTGGCACTGGGTACGGTAGCACAAAGTATCTCTCCTTTGATGCTTCAAAAGCTCAAAGAACGTATGAATGAAGTCAAAACCATCCTTGAAAGTGGTGACCAAACAGCCATAGCGGCACTTACCAGAGAAGATGTACTTGGTAATATGCATTATGCTATGATGTTGGGATACTATATGGCTCTGTTTGGAAAAATAGAGCCGCTACAAAGAAATTTTAGAGTATTTGAAACTATGACTGGTTACGGTTCGTTTGGATTGGAGGTTGCACCAAAAAGTAGATTTGGAATTCCGGTAGGTGTTAAAATTAATGGTATTGGCTTAGATATTCCTGTAAGCAAGGTTATCGTGGCAGATAAAAATAATATAGAAAATTTTAAACAGTACCGATTGCAAGCAAGCGCAATTGCATCTAGTCTTGAGCATGAAACGCCTGAACATATGTATAATGACCCATCTTCCGAAGGTATTAGTACTATTAAGGCTTTTGCTTTGGCTAATAAAAACAATCAAAAAATTTATAAAATCAATAGGTCAAATATGGATATATTACTGCCAAAAATCCAAGCATCTACATTGGTAATATCTGACATAAGAAATGCACTTTCTTCAGGAAAAGAAATATTTGTTCATGAAAAGCCGGTATCGGTTTCGGGTTGGAGTGGAACAGGCTATATTGTAATCAATAATAGTAACTATGATAGTGCTTTTTTAATAGGTGGAGGAAGCAACGGAGGTTTTGAACTTATATCTGGTTTGCAAAATTTTTTATGGATAGCTGTTGCTGCCACACTAGGTGGTACAGATGGCTATACATCGCAAGGTGCTGGTAAAGTTATAACATGGGGAAGATTGCAATATTTGGCAGAAATGGCAAAAATATCTAAGTTTTTAGGGCTAACTGCATTAATTTTTTCTAGTATTCAAATAATATCAGATGATAATTTAAGTAATGTACAAAAAACAGGATTAATTGCCTTAAATGTTGCGGCTTGGATGGCAACAAATGTACTCATGCGAACATTAGTTGT
Source organism: Sulfurovum sp. (assembly GCA_027029065.1). The sequence continues at coordinate 41,537 of JALVGO010000027.1, read as the reverse complement.
GTTCGTTCCTGGATTGGCAGCAATTCTAGGAGCAATTATAGCAGGAATAATAGCTTCAATAGCCTATTATTTATCTGAAACATATTTATCTAGTTTAAATATTTATCATAAGGAGCATATCTATGCTTAGTGAAATATTAATATCTACTATACTTTTTTTAATTGCTATTGTTATTTTATTTCAAATATTCTCTATGCCACTTATGATAATTGTTCTAGGTACGATTTCATCTCTATTATCAATACCATTATATAAAAAATGCAAATCTCTTAGGAAAAGACAAAGAAAGAAAACTTTTTGGAGTTCTTATTGGTATGATATGCAATGTGTATTTCCAATAATTGTATATGGAGTAATGGTGGCAGGTTTAATTGTTTGGATTACAAAATAGCCTCAAGGAAACGCATGATTTTTAAAGTGAACTGTATCAACATTCAATTTTCCAATGATGTCATACATTTTTTGGTAGGAGATAAAGTGGTGCGATCTATAGATTACGATTGTAAGCAATTACAAAACCAGGACGGTTTATCTAAAGAGAGCTTTGAAACGCTTTTGCAAGCAATTGAAAAAGAGATTAGGTTTATTAATAGAGGTTCAATTTTTAGACCGATTTTAGAAATTGATGTACGATTCATAGAAAACTTTTCTCAGCTGCATCATCAATTTTTTAATGAACTTGGTTTGAGTTTGAAAGTTAGAAAGTTTCAAATTATAAGTGATTGACATTATGTTATTGAAGTACTACGCCCAGCTCATAGGTCAAACCAAAATGCTCCAACACACAAGCAAAGTCCATGAACTCATCACAGGTTACGGTACCTTCGGCTCCGAAGTACGCACCGCTGACAGGTTTGGTCTGCCTACAGGCATCAAAGCAGGAGGCATAGGGCTTGACATTCCTGTAGGCAAAACCATCGTAGCAGACAATAACAACCGCCAAAACTTCCTCAACTACCGCATGCAAGCAGGCATGATCGCCTCAAGCCTTGAACACCAAACCCCCGAACAGATGTACAACACCGATCCAAACAACCCCGTACAAGGCATCAGCACCATGAAAGCCCTTGCCCTTGCCAATGCCGAGGGACAGAAGATCTACACCATCACTCAGCAAAATATCGATACCATACTTCCTATGATACAGGCAAGCGCACTCACCAAAAGCGATATACAAAGTGCCGTCAACGCAGGCAAAACGGTCACTGTACATGAAAGAGAAGTCTCGGTGCCGGGCTGGAGGGGTACAGGCTACATAGTCATCGATCCTGTGACCGGGGACGGGGCGTATTTGATTAGCGGTGGTGGGAATGGGGGATTTATTAAGGATGTGGGTATTCCAGTCATCCTTGATATAATAAAATCATATACCATACCGGTAACTATTCTATCAATACTTTATAGTATTATAAGCAATTTAGACAAAATGCTAGAATGTGTAAATAATGGAAACTTTTTTGCAGCAGCAGCTTTTTTGCTTATCACCCTTGCTTTTATTGCCTTTATGACCTATTTTACATATATGGCAGTATTATCAGGTGTTGGCACTATATATATAGCAATGTTTTCAACTGCTATGGAAAGTATGAATGCACAAATGTCTAGCGCCCTGCTGGAGACCTGTTGATGGATAATAAAAGTCATATTAAAACAAAAATCAATATATCATCAAGTGCAATCATAATATTGTTAATTTCTATTTTTCCGTTTGGTGTTATTTTGTTTGCTTACGATAAGCCGATGGTAGTAACGGGTTTTGTATTATTATTTGTTGTGTTTGTTTTTATGGCAATCTATATACAAGAAAAAAAATTTTCATCCGTGTATAGCTGGGAAAAGATTGAGGCTACTATTGTGAGCAAAAAAGTGATTAAATATATGTGTTTTTCGATGTACAGAAAGTGGAATACCGCAAAAAATATTTATAAAATAGATATTAAATATCGATACAAGTATAATGGGGAAATATTTACTTCAAACAAATATGCAATGTCTTATCATGGTGATGGTGATTGTAATTTTTTGTATACACTACATGAGGCTAAAAGAAGAATGCAGGATCTCACCAAAGATAAAACAATAACAATTTATGTTAACCCATTAAATCCAGATGAAAGTGTCATAATTCGGGGTAAGTCGGATAATTATGGAATTCCATATTTTATATTGCTCCTCTATATCGCTAGTTTATTTTATTTGTTGTTTAAGGTCTATGTAAACAGGGTAGAAATATAAGTGCTATACCATATGTCCCCCAAAAACCAAACTCTCCCCATAATCACGGACTACTACCCCAGCCGAGGTGCCAAAAATTACAGAGCCGATGCGTGGGTGCCGCTTGATGCGAGTTTTAAGCAGTATGAATATTCTGATGGTGTAGCATTGGTGGATATGGTTGGCTTGGATATCAATCAAACAACACAAGCCTTTGTTGACTCTGGAGAGGTCAATGAGAGCGAGGGGTATGTTAAGGGGTTTGATGCACAGATATTGCAAGATGCCCTAAATGATGTACAAAACAAGATAAAAGCGTATGTCGATACCCTGGATGCCAACACCACCACACTCTATGATGTGATCGGCGGCAAAAGAATCATCGAGCAACATTATGGCACGCTTCCCGATGCCCTGCCAAATAGGGTTGTCACAGATGGCGTAAGATATGCCAAGCTTCCAAATAGTCTACAGCAAAAGATGACTTTTTACTTAAGGGGTACAAGCCAAGAGTTTGCAATCGATGAGATGCTGCATGGTAAGAAGAGTATCACATTGCCTATGGCTAAACTCAATAATGAAAAACTCACCCTCTCCTTTGCCCCTGCCACCCAGGCAGACCATGATGCTCTGGAGGCTCTGCTGCCTGATGGCAATATCACCGATGAGAGCCAATTGCCCAGCTCCATACCGCTTTATATTCATGTCAAACCACAGATCAAACTAAACGGCAAGGTGATTCAAGAGCTGCAAGAGACAAGTTTGGGAGAGACATATACGCTGCAACAAACCCTCTACACCCCTACACGTACCATCACCTTCGGTCAGCCAAGAGAAGTGATTGCCGGCGGATACTACGCCATCAATACCGTTGTGCAAAGTGTAAGTGTAGAGAAACTTAAAGCACTCAAAACAAAGATCACGCATACACAGCAGATATTGCAAAGCCAAGAGAGTACCGCCATAGCGGCACTTGATCGAGAGGATATCATGGGCGATATGGTCTATGCCGCAAGTTTGAGCTACTATGCACAGATGATCGCTCAAGGCAAGATGGCTCTGCGTCCTCTTAAAGCACATTATGAGCTGGTAAGCTCCAGCGGTGTTATAGGCTATAAGCCTACAGTCTATAAACTTTACGGGATGCCGGTTAGCTTGCAAGCAGGCGGTATGAGCTGTGATTTGATAGATGTAGAGATGGTAGAGCAAAACAGCAACGATGCACAAAAGCGCATCCAAGCCAACAAACAGCTCGGCATCATCGGATCAAGCTTGGAACACTTGGTACTTGAGCAGCTCTTTGCCACCGATACGAATGCAGAGGGCTTTTCGGCAGTCAAAGCACTGCAAATCGCCAACAAGCAAGGACAAAAGATCTACACCATCACCAAGGAAAACTACCAAGCCATCCTACCGAAACTACAACTTGCCCCTGCCGCCATAGCCGATATCAAATCGGCAGCAGAGGCGGGCTACACCGTCACTACGCATGAAAAGCGCATAACGCTCAATGGCTATACCGGCGAAGGCTACATTATCCTCAATGATCAAGGCGTGGGTGCGTATATGATCAACGGGGGGATGTATGGGGGAGTGATTGTGTTGGGAACTATGATATTGTGGAGCTCGCTCATTATTCTCTCTTATGGAGGTTTATTGTACAGCGATATAGCACTAAGTTTGGCAATTGCAGGAACTTCATTGATAGCGGCAGGAGCTTTTTTGTTGGCAGGAAACAAAGCTGCTTGCTATGCATCCGCATCTTTGGCTATGTGGCATATTCAGCAAGCATTAAGCTTTCGATTGAAGAGGCTTTTTGATTTTTTATCAAATATTGTCGGTATTATAATTGGATTGAGGTTTAATAAATTGGCAGTAGATATTTGTGGTTGCTCTGCTGTTCAAGAGTGTATTGGATAGTAAAATGATCAAGGTCGATACCTCTTCATTGCAAAAATACCTTTGTGGTATAAAAATAGGTGCGATATTTGTGATCATAGCTGCTCTGTTTGGAGAGTCGTTGTTGAGCTATACCGTAATGCTTTTAGTCGGTTTAGGATATGTCTTTTTTGAAGAAAAGCATACGATCGAAATAACCAAAGAGGAGCTGTCTATATATAAAATTTCGGGGATTTTCAACGAAAAACAAAAAGTGAAAAACATCAGACTAAAGGATATCTCGAAGATGATTATTTATGATAAAATCTTTCATTGTCTTAATAAGGTGGTTTTGGAGCACAACGGAAGTACATGTTGTATAGTGCGTGGCTACGAAATAAAAAAATCGGACTTTCAAAAAATAGTTGAAATTTTAAAGCAATATATATCTTTTGAAGTAAAGCTATAAATATAGGAAGTTAATAATATTTGAAGAACTTTTAATGGAGTATTATTGCCCATGAAATGTCCATGTTGTAATCATCGCATACCACTACTATCTCTTTTGGGCGCAACCTTTGGAGATACACAAATGGAATTTCAGTGTGGATACTGTGGAGGGCATGTTGCTTTTCCCTGGGCATTGGTGATTTTGCTGCCTATTGTAACCTTTGTATGGCTTGGGTTTGTTGTATATACACTCTTTTATCGTTTTGATCTTATTCAAACGCAAATCACTATTTTGTTAACTTTGCTTTTTCTTGCTATCTTCTTTACTGTCTATACATATCCGTTAACATGCGTAAGGGATAAAAAGGAGACCGGTTTAAACGAAGGGGCTATTGTAGTAAAAGAAAAAAATATGGATAAAGCTCTCTTGAGACTTTTGGCATATCTATTTTTATTGTTTGCATTCATCTTGAGTATCAATACGGCATTGTATCTTTTTCAAAAAGAATTGGATTTGAATATTATAAAAATAATAGCGGGTATGATATTGATGGTTTGTGGACTGGCGGATTGGGTTCTCTATACATATGTTGATCTGTTTTGGAAGCAGATTCATGGCACGGTAACCAAGGTCACTATTTATCATAGGATGAGTCGTTTATATCAGGATCATGATGATTATGAGTTGATTTGTAACTATTCTTATCGGGTTGAAGATAAGCTATTTTATGGGAATAATCATATGTTTCATTGTATCAATTATGAGGTATATGATCAAAAAGAGGATGCATTAAAGAAAGCAAATCAAGCAATAAAAGATGGCGTAACGGTATATATTCACCCAAACAATACTGCCCAATCTATTGTGCTTATACCGATAAAAGCAAATTATAAATTGCTTTATGGTGTTTTGGTCTGTATGGGTGTTTTACTGTTGGTTTTATAGTGGTTGTCAATAAACTCGGGAGGCGGAATATGGCATGATAGACAAAAAACTTACTCTCAATAACGATGCACTGTATTATAAGTGTGGCATTATAATCGCTTTGCCCATTCTTTTGGCGTCGCTTGTGTGTTGCAAAGCATTACTCTCGGCTTTTATCGCCTATATACTTGTAGGTATTCCCGTGATTGTATTGATGAAAGTACTCTTTGCAAAATTTTTAATGGGTGAAGAACATTATCTTCTTTTGCAAAACGATACCGTTACCATCTATCATGGCTACCGTTTTGATGAACCTGAGATGTCGCGACATTTTCTTGAAAGTGCGCAGATTGTTTATCGCCATATCCCTTGCATGGAAGCAATTGTATTTAACGATACGCATCCGGAGGCAATCTATAAATATATGCTTTCCTCTAAAGATTATCGGATACTATTGAAACAGATAGAGCGAAGTAACCATGCAAATAACACATAACCAACTCAAACTAAACGGCAAGATCATCCTTGAAGGCTACGAGATGGCACTGGGCGAGAGCCTCAATATCGATCAGGCGGTCTCTCCTGTCAATGCAGCCTCTGCAGGCTACAAAAAACACAAATCAACCGCAGGAGACTACCTGGCACTGGGTACGGTGTCTCAAGGTATCTCTCCCGCTATACTCAAAAAACAGAAAATACGTATGAGCGAAATCAAAGAGATATTCGAAAGTGGAGACAAGAATGCTATTAACAAGCTTGACAAAGAAGATACATTAGGTAATTTGCATTATTCTGCAATGTTGGCTTATTATGCAAATTTAGAAATTAAATCTTCTGTCCTGCGAAAACAATTAAAAGTATTTGAAACCATTACTGGATACGGTACATTTGGTAGCGAGGTGAGTATAAGTTCAAGATTCGGTCTGCCTACGGGTATCAAAGCAGGAAGTATAGGGTTTGATATTCCACTAAGTAAAACAATTGTATCGGACAATAATGATAAAAATAATTTCTCTGCTTATCGTATACATTCGAGTATGATTGCATCTTCCTTAGAGCATCAAGTTCCGGAAAAATTTTATCAAAGTAGCTCAGGGGGTATTAGTACCATAAAAATATTAAGATTGGCAGCAAGTGAAAATCAAAAAATATATACTTTAACTCAAAAAAATATGTATCAAGTGTTACCAAATATTGAAATGAATGATTTGACTAAAAGTGAGATCATTAATTCTCTTGATTCAGGCAAAACAGTTATTGTTCATGAAAGTCCAGTGCATATAGGAAGCTGGACAGGCACTGGGTATATGGTTATGGATACCGTAAATTACGATTCAGCATGGATGATCAGTGGAGGCACAAACGGTGGCGGTATTCCAGACTGGGCAGCAAACTCATTAACGTTAGTTGTTGGTATAGGGGGCATCATAGCTACATCAATACTATTTAATGTCATTCTCGTAGCAGTAACTTTAGCATTAGTCCTTGATTCATATGCTGATTTTTTAAATCTCATGATTGAAAGAGATGTTGTAACCGGTAAGTGTATAGATACAGCTGTAACAATGACGGGACTATTGGCTATATTAAGTTTTGTGGGTTTACTTGCACCTATCTTTCTATCAATTATGCTAACCGTTTATGCAGTTATTGCTACAGAAATTGAGAACTTCATTATACGGAACCTTTGTCCATATGTATCATTAGGAAGTATAAGGAAAACATATTATGCCTAAAACCTATAAACCAAATTTGTTTATTCGGCTCGGAGTGATTGCTGTATTGTTATTTCCTGTTTTAAAATGTATGCATGCACCTTCAATAAGTCTTGGTCTATATATGATATTTGCAGGATGGATCTATTGGTTGCTATATAGGTTGTATAATCGCTATCTTGTGTGCAGCATTGATCTAAAAGATGAAGGTGTTTTGTTTGTCAAAGATCATCAAGAAGAGCTATTTGTATATGATGAATGCTACCATACTCACACATGGCTTGTGTGTAGAAACAGAAGATTATGTCTTTTGAAATTCTTCCCGAGGAAACTATTAAAAAGGCTCAAAGAAAAAACTCCGCTCAAAACTCTCCCATTGAAAAATGAATTTCAAGAAATAAGAGAGATGAGGCTTATACATCCTACTGTCATTGCTACGATCTGCCTTTTGGCTGGCATACTCTTTTTTCTGATTTGCTCATCATGATTTATTTGGGTAGCAAAGTCCATGAACTCATCACAGGCTACGGTACCTTCGGCTCCGAAGTACGCACCGCTGACAGGTTCGGTCTGCCTACAGGTATCAAAGCAGGAGGCATAGGGCTTGATATCCCTGTGGGCAAAACCATCGTAGCAGACAATAACAACCGCCAAAACTTCCTCAACTACCGCATGCAAGCAGGCATGATAGCAAGTAGCTTGGAACACCAAACCCCAGAACAGATGTACAACACCGACCCAAACAACCCCATCCAAGGCATCAGCACCATGAAAGCCCTTGCCCTTGCCAATGCCGAGGGACAGAAGATCTACACCATCACTCAGCAAAATATCGATACCATACTTCCTATGATACAAGCATCCTCACTTACCAAAGGCGACATACAAAGTGCCGTTAATGCAGGCAAAACGGTCACTGTACACGAAAGAGAAGTCTCAGTACCGGGCTGGACAGGTACAGGCTACATAGTCATCGATCCTGTGACCGGCGATGGGGCGTATTTGATTAGTGGTGGTGGGAATGGTGGGTTTGCTTTAATTGCTGCGGGAGCAATATTGCTTTGGACTTCTTTTGCAGCACTTACTGCATTCCCAACACTAATTTCTATTGCTATGCCAATAATGTGGGCGGCATCATTGTTTATGATAGCTGGGGCTAACCTATTAGCTGGAAATAAAATAGCATGTTTTATTTCGGCTCAATTGGCTATTACTATTATTACAAAAGCCACATTGTTTAAGGTTGCAAACTATGTTGCTCTTGCTTTGTCTATGATATTGGGTGTTAGCCTATCTATGTCTGCATGGAAGCTTTGTCATTGTGGAGAAGGACCACCTTATTGTTTAGATCCAATTGTGCCATAAAAAAATTTTAGGGAGAGAAACTATTATATGCGATATATTCAATATTCACAAAAGCAAACTTTTTATTGTTCCATCAAATTGGTAGTAGTGTTTCTTTTATTCCTTGTAGTATATACTTTAATAGCATTATATACTGGGTTAAAGTTGCCCAGTTTTTTGATACTAATCCCTCTTGTGTTAGGGGTCTTGCTTATACCAATACAAGCATTATTGTTTGATTGGTTTCAAGCAACGGGGAAATCGATAGAGATTAAAGATACTGCAATTGTTTATAGATATTCTCCTAATTCACTTTTTCCCGATACAGATGAAGTGAAAGAATATAATATGCATAGTATAAAAAATGTTAAAGTGATTTTTAGAGGAATTACTTGTTTGCAAACGATTAGAATTGATTTTAAAAATAATCAAAAATTATTTATTATGGGTTTTTATATTAGAGATACTGATTTTAGGAACATATTAGACGCTATTTCCACACTCCGCAAATCGATAAAGTAGACATAAATGATAAAATAATTAAAGATGATATTATGTTTAATGATACGTTAACAGGAATAGCAGAATCATGTTAGTTAAAGAACCCAATGCAACAATAGAATTTCCGAAAAGTTTATATCTCTATTTTGGTTTATATGTATCGTATTTTATTCTCTTGCTTTTTGTGGAAAAGAAAATATACATTTTGACTTTATCGATTGTTTTTCTTTTAATGCTTGTTTTATATGTAGCGGTTAAGCGAAGAAAGATTGCCTCTACCTATCAGTGGAAAAAAGCCAAGGGAAAGCTTCTTGGGATAGATATCATAAAGTCCAAGTGTAGTGTGATTGAGTGTTTTTGCTTTAATCAAGGTGATTATCGCATAGATATCTCTTATGAGTATGTTTTTAATGAAAAACTATATGCTTCAAATAAGTATGCTCTTTGTCCTGTATGCAATTATCATTATTCGTTAAAAGAGGCAAAAGATATCGTTAAACATTTAAGACATAACAAAGAGATAGATATTTTTGTTAACCCTCAAAATCCAAAAGAGTCGGTTGTTCTACAAGGAATATCAAAGAACTACAATCCTTCATATTTATTTGTATTGCTTGTTTATGGAAGCCCGTTTATATTTATTCTTTATAAAGTAATGACATGATACTTTTTCGTAAATGCCCCTGTTGCCATAAACACATAAGCTTCAAAGAACTTTTCTCAGCTTGGATGGTGGCATCTAAAAATAGTGATAAACTTGTAAGATGCCCACATTGCCGGCAGGCAGTACAAGAGTTGGCAATTTACGAAAAATATGGTTTGCTTGGAGCGCTGCCGCTTTTTGGAGTACCTTTGGTCTATTCAAGTCCATATATAGGGTATATCGTAGGATTTGGTTCTTTAATATACACCTTTTTATTGTTTTGGTTGCTTTATATGAAAATTCCATTGGTTTGCCGAGGTGAATATTCTCCAAAAGAAGTTCAAAAAGAAACTGAAAAAGATTCACGTATCAACCGGTATATTGTCGGAATTATTGCTATAGTCTTTTTTGTATCAATAGTAAGTATGTTTTTTTCTTTTGCAACAACGATGAAAGAAAAAAATAAGCACCACGCGGATGAGTACAACAAAACCTACCATAATGAGCAGAGCAAAAAATGATATGAAAGCGCAGCGCAATGATTTTTAGCCTCCTGATCTATGAGTATAATGCCCAGCTCATAGGTCAAACCAAGATGCTTCAACAGACTTCTAAAGTACATGAGACTATCATAGGGTATAGTACCTTTGGTAGTGAAGTAGGCATTAACTCTAGGTTTGGTCTGGCTACTGGCATCAAGGCAGGAGGCATAGGCTTAGACATACCCATGACTAAAGTAGTCGTAGCCGATAACAACAACCAACAAAACTTTAAAAACTACAGACTCCAAGCAGGCATGATAGCAAGCTCACTAGAACACCAAACCCCCGAACAGATGTACAACACCGATCCAAACAACCCCGTACAAGGCATCAGCACCATGAAAGCCCTTGCCCTTGCCAATGCCCAGGGACAGAACATCACTCACCATATTCAAGTGAGTGTGACCCTCATGCTCTGCCCCAAAAAATATTGACAATCGGCTCATATTGTGATAGGATCAACTACTTTAATCAGATCATGAGGAGCCAAACGGTATGCAAGAGCGTAAAAATGGGTATGGCAGCATGAAGCCTATCCCTCATTTGACTACCATTATGAAGCGATAGCACCCAAGTTGTCTACGGTATCACGCAACACCGGGAAACTGGAGTACGCAATCCACATTCTTGATCAAAAAAATATCCGTGATGTGATCATCGATGCTTCTACGGATGAGATTATACAATCCTCCAAGATAGAAGGAGAGATCCTCAATCGTGACAGTGTAAGATCTTCCATAAGAAAAAAGCTTGATGATGCGTTCGCATATGGAGAGGATCGTTCCACGCGACACACGGACGGTTTGGCGGATATTCTGATCGACAGCAGTTTCAATCATGCCCCTTTGTCCAAAGAGCGACTGCACGGATGGCACAATGCACTCTTTCCCACCGGTTACAGCGGAGGATACAAGATGGATGTAGCAACCTATCGCAGTGATGAGATGCAGGTGGTTTCCAATAGGGGATATCGGGAAACAGTACATTATGAAGCTCCACCGCCTCAAAAGATTGAAAAGCAGATGGATGAACTGCTTGCCTATATCAACCACTCTCAGGAAGACCCTTATATCAAAAGCGCGATAGCACACTTATGGTTTGTTGCCATTCACCCTTATGATGACGGTAACGGCAGAATGGCAAGAGCGATTACAAACTATGTGCTCTCCAAAGAGCTGGGACTGACACATCAATACTTCTCTATCTCAAAGGCAATAGCAGAGTACAAAAAAGCCTATTATGATATTTTGGAGCGATCCAACAATCTGATACACAATAGAAACTTTGATTTTGCCGAGTGGATAGGCTGGCATATCGCTACAGTCAACCGATCGATCGAGTATGCGATGGGCGAGATTGAAAAGGTAGTACAAAAAGCAAAATTTTGGGATCGGGCAAGGGCATATGTCCTCAACGAAAGGCAAATTATTACTCCCCCAACGAATAAGCTGAATTTTTGATGCTGCAATTTCGTTCATAATCAAGGCAGATTTTTGAAGGACTCGCCGTAGCGAATTCGAAAAAATCTAACGCCGAGTATGGACGAAAGTGCAGCACCCTTCGGGGAGAGCGATACGAAACGATCTGCACGCAAAAAAAACTTTGAATTACCTACGGGTAGTCCTGCAGATTTTTTCACGTACATATCGCCTCGTCTCGCTCTCTCAAAAATTCAGCTTATTCGTTGGGGGAGTAATAAAGTGCTCAATAAAGTACTTGATGTGGGTGCAGCGGAATTTGAAGGAGGGTTGAGTACCAAAAAGTATGCTGCCATTGCCAAAACCTCTACTCCTACCGCAAAGAGAGATATCTCAAAGCTTGTGGAGTATGGATTGCTAAAGCAGGTTGAGGGGAGTGCGGGGCGGAGTACACGATATACGGTTACTTGAAATGAAGGCAGTAAAATACCAATCTATGTTGGATTTTGATGCAAAAAAGGATACCCCGGTAATCAAACCGGGGATAAACAAGGGAGACTGTGAAATGATTTGGAAAGGAGAGGGTTACTTCGCCTCTTCGGAAGGGGCTTCTTCTTGTGTATTGTTTTTGTCCTCTTTTGTCTCAGGAGTGACATCTTTTTGAGGAGCAGGTGCCATGCTTTTTGCATCTTGCATGATCTGGTCAACAGTCGCTTCCATCTTTTCGACATCATTTGCCTGCGCAAAGAGTGTTGTCATCGCTATAGCAGCGATCAGTATTGTCAGTTTTTTCATGGTATATCCTTTAAGATAGGTTTGTAGCCGGATCGATATCCGAACAAACGAATGATAGGATAATACCATTACTTGAGCATTACCGCTTTAAACTTTCTCTTATCGCTTCTGCGATTTTTTCCGCCTTTGCTCCAAGTACGATCTGTATGGCATGTTTATCCGGGCGGATAACCCCTTTTGCACCGAGTGCTGTAAAGTTGGCATCGTTGAGTATCTTGCTGTTGTGTACCTGCATACGCAGCCGGGTGATGCAGGCATCTGTGTCGATAATGTTCTCTGCACCGCCGAGTGCCCGGATGAAGGCTTCGGCTTCATTGTTGTTGCCCTGCTGCGGAGACTGGGTGTCAGAGAGTTCGGTTTCCATGATCTTCAGTTTGAATAACCTGATGGCGTAATAGCTGAGTGCAAAGTAGAGAATGCCAAATACGATACCCAGCGCAATGAGCCTCAGCGGATGGGTGGCGAGTTTGTAGTTGATGAGGTAGTCAATGAAGCCTGCCGAGAAACCAAACCCCGCATGGATATCAAGTGCCTGTGCCGCAGCGAGTGAGAGCCCGGTCAGCAGGGCGTGGATGACAAAAAGCAGCGGCGCGGCAAAGAGAAAAAGAAACTCCATGGGTTCGGTGATGCCGGTCAGAAAGGAGGTGAAGGCAACGCCTGCAAGGATGGCAGCAGCTTTTTTGCGGTAGGCTTTGTCGGTATTGAGGTAGATCGCGTATGCCATGGCAGGCAGTCCGAACATCATCACAGGGTAGAACCCCGCCATGTAGGTACCTGCACTTTTGTCACCGGCAAAGAAGCGGTGAAGGTCTCCGTTGGCAACAAGCTGTACGCCCTCTTTGATGTAGTGGTACTCCCCAAGCTGGAACCAGAAAACGGAGTTTAGGATATGGTGCAGTCCCAGCGGAATGAGTAGGCGGTTGAGTGTGCCATAAATGAAAGTACCAACCTCACCCAGACCGATGATGGCATTGGAAAACGCATCGATCGCCTGCTGGGCATACTGCCAGAAGTAGCCGGCAAGCACTCCCACTGCAATGGCAGCCAGTGCAGTGATGATGGGTACAAAGCGTTTGCCTCCGAAAAATCCGAGGAATTCGGGCAGTTTGATGGTGTGGAAGCGGTTGTAAAGCGTACCGGCGATAACACCGATGATGATCCCCACAAAGACCCCCATGTTGACATCTTTGTCAATACCGGTGTAAACCGCTTTGGCAATGAGTACGCCGACAGCACCGCTGAGCGCAGCAGCTCCGTCGTTGTTTTTGGCAAGTCCGTAGGCGATCCCCACACCAAAAAGCAGGTCGAGGTTGGCAAAGACCGTCTCTCCCGCATTTTTCATGATGTGGGCAACCTCTCCGTCAAAGATGTCTCCAAACCCCAGTCTCAGCAGCAGTGCTGCCACCGGCAGCACGGCAATAGGGGTCATCAGCGCTTTGCCGATCTTTTGCAGCAGGTTAAACATGGCGTATCCTCTCTTTGGTATTGGCAACGGCTTTTGCAGAGACACTCAATGTAGTTATTCCGCACTTGACAAGCCGCTCAATCGCCGCTTCGTCTGCGGCAAGCTCCCCACAGATGCTGACAGGTTTTTGGGCATGGTGCACACAGTGCTCAATGGCACCAAAGAGTGCTGCAGAACGCGGATCAAGCGAGAGTGTCGGATGGGTACGCTCAACCGCGTGCAGATACTGGTTAAGGTCATTGCTGCCGATAGAGTAGAAGTCCACCTCCTGATTGAACGTCTCCATCAAAAAGAGAACGGAGGGCACCTCCACCATCATGCCAAATGTGATGTTGTCAATGTCGCAGCTGTATTTTTGGGCAACCTTTTTGGCAAAGGTCTTTGCCGCAATGAACTCTTCGGGGATGGCAACCATGGGGAACATGATCTTTAAGGCTCTGCCCTCGGCTGCATCAAATATGGCATGCAGCTGCTCCTCCATGAGTGCAGGATGGCTCTGGAAAAGGCGCACACCGCGGATGCCGAGAAAGGGATTGGACTCCTTTGGCAGATCGATGTAGGGCAGGGCTTTGTCTCCACCTACATCAAGGGTGCGTACAGTCACTTCATCAAAGAGATCAAAGATGACACGGTAGGTCTCTTTTTGTGTCTGATAGTCGGGTTTCACCTCTCCAAAAAGAAACTCAGTACGCAGCAGACCGATCCCCTCGGCACCTGCTTCTTTTGCCTCTTGTGCCGAAGCGGCATCGGTGACATTGGCAAATACCCTGATGATGCTTCCCTCAGAAGTACGTGCAGGTTCAAACCGTTTTGTGTGGGCATGGTCTGCACGTTTGCGGATGCTCTCTTCTCTCTTTTGTGCCTCTGTGATGTCTGATGGTGCAGGTGAGGGGACAAGTGTACCCGCAGAGGCATCGAGGATCACAGGAGTGTTGGAAGCGGGTATCGGGTCTGCAATGATGAGCGAGGGGATACCCTCTGCACGCAGCAAAATAGCTGTGTGGGAAGCAGGCGATGTGTGATGCAGGATGACCCCAAGGCAGGAGGAGGACAGCGCCTCAACTTCTGATGGGAGCAGGTCGTCTGCCTTAAGGATGAAAGGGGTATCTGGATAGGCAACAACGGTACGGTACCCCATCGCAGTTTCAAGTCGTCGGAGCAGGTCATGGTAGTCGGTGCATTTTGCCTCCATGGCACTGCCGCGAAGTCTTTGGCACGCCTCATCCACTGCCTCTCTCATATCCTCCAGTGAATCAATATTGTCAAGGAGAGTCTCAAGCAGAGCCTTTTGTGCCAGTGCGATCCCCTTCTCTTTTGTGTCAGCATGGGACAGATCTTGCAGTACCGTTTCCGCAGCGACCGGAAAAAGGTGTGATGTCTCCTGCACGGTTTTTGCATGGTATTGCCACAGCGGGGCAACGGCAATCCCCGGGGCAATGATCTCTCCGGAGATGGTTTGTGCGGTATAGGTGACGGTCTCCTGTTTGGATGGCTGTGGTGCTGTACGCTCCTTTTCCATGAGTGTTTCAAAGGTACGGGTAAGTGCCTCTATGGCAGCCTCGGCATCTTTTCCCTTGCAGACGAGGTCAAAATGGTCACCGTGTTCAAGCCCGAGTGAGAGCAGTGCGTTGAGGTTTTTGGCATCGACACTCTTGCCGCGGGTCTCCGCTTCGATGCGTGAGGCAAACTTTTTTGCCTCTGTTGTAAACACGGCAGCCGGACGCAGATGAAAACCGCTTGAGGAGGTGACATGCAGTACAACGGTACGGCTTTTGGCAAAGAATCTGTCAAATAATCCCATAGAGGCTCCTTAAAATTACAACAGTAATAGTATAGCAAATTTGCCTAATCGTTTCTGCTTTTATTCTTTAATAATAGGAATTGCTATATAATGACTCAATAACTATAATATACAGAAGGATAAAAGTATGGATTTGGATCATTTGACCGGAAAAACATTTTTGATCGTGGATGATGACAGTTTCAATATACAGTTGATCAAAACAATGCTGGAGAAGCTGGCAGATGTCAGAGTGGTCTCTACCGACAGTGGGTCTGAGGCAGTGACCGTTTTGAAAGTATGTGGTGAATATATCGATATGGTACTGCTTGACCTGCAAATGCCGGAGATGAAAGGGGAGGATGTCCTGACGGCGATACGCCATGATCTGCAGTCAGATATCCCGGTACTTATCATTTCAGTCAACGGTCTTGAGGAACTGGATCTGAAAGAGAAGGGTGCAGATGACTTTGTGCTTAAACCGTTTGATCTGGATGATCTGAAGAGTAAAATAGTGAAATATTTGCCAAAGGAAAACTAAGTCGTTGAAGTATCTAATCGAGTTTATTGAAACAAAACAGGTTAAAAAGAGTGCAATCTACCGCCATCTGAAATGTACAGAGGAGGAGGCGAGGCTGGTGCAGTATGTCTGCCGCCGCTATGTGAGAGGGATAGAAGAGGTCTCTGTACTTGAGATGCTTCAGGAGATCTTCCCCAAGTCCACCTATCTTTACCTGAAAAAACTTCCGTTGGTAAAAAACCTGATAGAGCTTGGCTGGCTGATACAGGTAAGCTTCGGTCAGGTCAAGGCGCATGACGCTTCACAACTGGAGCTGCTCAATACATCGGTCACACCGAGCATGTCCCTGCTTCGGCTGCTTGAAGAGGGCTCTTTGGAGCTCTCTTTGCCGGAGGTCAAGCCCTATACCGACCATCTGGAGTATCTGCAGGATCAGTTCGATATGGTCTCCCTGCTGCACAAGATCGCAACCTACAAGCAGGGCTTTGCCGACAACTCTTTGAGCATTGGAAGACTGAAAAACAAGCTGAACCTGCTGACCAAACGGATCGAGGAGAGGCTCAAGATCACAACTTCGCCGATCGTGGTAGAGGAGTTTTTCAAAGAGAAGGGGCTTGATGAAAAAGAGCAGCGCATCTTTCTGGCACTGCTCAAAGAGGAGTACAGCGGAGGCGAGGGACAGTTTCGTGATATGAATACGCTTATCGAGCTGATCAGCTTTGACGAGTATGAGAAGATCAAAAACCGTGCGCTGCTTGAAGACGGTGCGAAGCTGATCACCGAGGGGATCATCGATTATGAGGAGATCCTCAATATGTTCGGCGGGGTGAGCCGGTCGTTCTATCTTCAGGAGGAGGTGATGCAGCGCATTATCCACCCCAAGAAGAAGAAAAAAGTCACAAAGCTCAAGCTCGATGCGCTGGTCAAAGAGCAGGATATTTTTGAATACCTCAACCCCCAGACCACGCTTGATGATGTGGTACTGCACCCCAAGACCCGGGAGACACTGAACAATGTGGTCAAACAGGTTGACAAAGAGGTGTTTAAAAAGCTGCGGGAGTGGGGTATCAAAGACAAACGCAAGAGTATCGATGCACGCATTATCTTTTACGGTGCGGCAGGTACAGGCAAGACGATGACGGCAATGAGCCTTGCCAAAACACTCAAAAAACCGATCCTGTCGTTTGACTGCTCCAAAATCCTCTCGATGTATGTCGGAGAGAGCGAAAAGAATGTCCGGCGTATTTTCGATGACTTCAAGACGCTTAGCAAAAAAGCGAAAGTGGAACCTATTTTGCTGCTCAATGAAGCCGATCAGTTCCTCAGTTCACGGAGCGAGGGTGCCGGAAGCAGCGCAGACAAGATGCACAATCAGATGCAGAATATCTTTTTGGAACAGATCGAACAGTTCGAGGGGATACTGATAGCCACGACCAACCTGCTTGGCAACATCGACAAGGCATTCTCGCGCCGTTTCAACTACAAGATCGAGTTTAAAAAACCCGGCAGAAAACAGCGCCTGCGCCTGTGGCAGTTCATGCTGCCCGAAAAAGCAGACTACGCGGAAGATTTCGATGTCGAGGCGCTGGCAAAGTACGAACTGACCGGCGGACAGATCAACCTGATCATCAAAAACACTGCCTACAAGGTAGCTGTGCGCAAAGAGAGCATCTTTACCCAGAAAGACTTTCTTGAAGAGATCGAAAAAGAGCTTGGCAGCAGTTTTGACGGTGCCAAGAGTATGGGGTTTAAGGTATAAACTTTGGCTGTTGCACGTTGGCGGTGCACAGCATACTACTTCACAATCTCCGCTTTCGCCGCAGAGAGCCCAATAATTCCGCCTTTGATGTTGACAGGATGGAAACCGTGTTTTTGCAAAATACGGGAGGCGGCGATACTTCTCATGCCGCTTCGGCAGTAGACAAGAACAGTTTTTCTTTTGAGCGGAGCGAGTTTGTCAAGACTCTCCTCCAGTCTGCCAAGCGGTATGAGTGTGGCACCGGTAAGGTGCCCGCTCTGGAACTCTTTGGGTGAGCGGACATCAAGCAGTGATATATTGTCATCGTTTTGTGCCAGCAGTGTGATTGCCTTCTCGGGTGTGACAGAGGGGAAGTTTGCCAATATCCATCCTTTTGCATAGGCAAACCATGCGAGCAAACCTGCCATAGCGAAGAGGTAGAGCAGTGTCATCAGCTTTTTTCTGGTCATAAAGAGAAATCCTTTGGTCATTATAGAGTGCCATTTTAGCAGATTTTTTTCTGTTTCACATAGTTACAGTACCGTAACGGCGGTATATGAATAAAAAAAGAGTCCAACTAGTTTAATCATCTTTTGGTTAATATAGAGGCACTATTCTGAGAATACTCCGGCGTGTGCGGAGGAGAATGAAACTTAGCTAAGGGAAAACTATGACTCATGTAATTACGCAGCATCCATATTATGGTGTGTTCATACTGTTCGCATTGACAGCCATTGCGTTTACAGCGACACTGATTTTGGCACGCTTTGTAAGTAGAAAACTGGCAAAACTCGATACAGAGAAGCTGAAACTGACCATTTACGAATGTGGACCGGAAGTGACCAAGCAGCCCAATACCATTTCGGCACAGTTCTATCTGATCGCACTTCTGTTCATCCTGTTCGATGTGGAGATCATCTTTATGTTCCCGTGGGCAATCGACTTCAAGCTTCTTGGCTGGTTCGGTTTTGCGGAGATGATACTGTTTATTTTACTACTTGCGATTGGTTTCGTATATGCATGGAAGAAAGGAGCACTTGAATGGCACAGCATCAAGTAAATTATGCCAGCGCAGCTGGATTGCCGATAGCATTGACTTCGGTAGACAAACTCGTAAACTGGGGACGGTCAAACTCGCTTTGGCCGCTGACATACGGACTCGCATGTTGTGCGATCGAGATGATGGCATCGGGAGCGTCACGCTATGACTTCGACCGGATGGGAACGATCTTCCGTGCCTCGCCAAGACAGGCGGATGTGATGATCCTGGCAGGAACACTCTCCAAGAAACACGCCGAGTTCGCCAGACGTCTTTACGATCAGATGACAGAGCCAAAGTGGGTCATCTCCATGGGATCATGTGCCAATACCGGCGGGATGTTCAATACCTATGCAACTGTTCAGGGGGTTGACCGTATTGTGCCTGTTGACATCTATCTGCCCGGATGTGCACCGAGACCGGAGACGCTCCAGTATGCACTGATGATGCTTCAGAAGAAGATCAGACGTGAATCTGCGAACATGAACAACAATACAAAACAGAACTTGAGGTTAGTGTAATGAGAAAATATACACCCAAAGACAACGTTCAGGCAAAGTCCTACTATACGGACAGATACTGGGTGGCACCGCGCGTGCCAAGAGAAGCTGTCGAAGAGGGAAGCCACTTCGCAGATGTGCTTGAAGCGATGAAAGCCTATGCAAAAGAGAGCTACATCGAGATCGGCACACTGGTGATCCACATCGACGCACAAGAGAATTTTGAAGCGATCAAAACACTCAAGGAAGCTTGCGGTTATACCCAGTGTTCCGAGCAGAGTGCCGTTGACTATCTGGCGCAGGACGGTGAGTTTGAACTCTTCTATCAGTTCCTCAATGTTAAAGAGGCAAAGAGGGTACGTATCGTCTGCCGTATCAAAGAGGGTGAGGCGATCGAGTCTATCGTACCGCTGTTCAACTCTGCCAATTTTGCAGAGCGTGAAATGTTCGATATGTTCGGTATCAAAGTGAATAACCATCCGTTCCTCAAGCGTATTATTATGCCTGATGACTGGGAAGGACATCCGCTGCTTAAAACCTATCCGCTGCAAGGAGACGAGTTTGCATCATGGTATGAGGTTGACAAGATCTTCGGGAAAGAGTACCGTGACATCATCGGACCTGAAAACCGTGACCCTGCACGTATCGACCGTTACGATACCAAGCGCTTCTCACGCGTCGGCTACGAAGTGCCGTTCGGTGAAGATATCTCCGAGGGTGAAAAACCAAATCCGATCGAATACAGTGAAACACTGCTGGTGGATTACAATAAAAAGTCCGGTAAACAACTGGACCATAGAAAGTAAGGGGAGAGTATGCAACAGCCAAATAAATTAACACCGTTTTTCGAGAACCTCAACTTTGAGCGTGACGACAATACAATGGTGATCAACTTCGGTCCACAGCACCCTTCTGCACACGGACAGCTGAGACTGGTACTCGAACTTGACGGCGAGCAGGTAGTCAAAGCCTATCCGGATATCGGCTACCTCCACAGAGGTATCGAGAAGATGGCGGAGAACATGACCTACAACGAGTTCCTGCCGACAACCGACAGACTTGACTATATTGCCTCTACATCGAACAACTATGCCTATGCGCTTGCGGTAGAGAAACTGCTTGGCATCGAAGCACCAAGACGCGCACAGGTGATCAGAACGATGCTGCTTGAGGTCAACCGTATCATCTCCCACCTCTTCTTCATTGCAACCCATGCGCTCGATGTCGGTGCAATGTCGGTATTCCTCTACGCATTCCGCGAAAGAGAGTTCGGAATGGATCTGATGGAAGACTACTGTGGTGCCAGACTGACTCACTCTGCTGTAAGAATCGGCGGTGTGCCGCTCGATCTTCCCCAGGGGTGGATAGAAAATATGGTCGCATGGTGTGACAAGGTTGACCATGAAGTCAAAAATACCTATGAAGCGCTGCTGACAGAGAACCGTATCTGGCGTATGCGTCTGGAGGATGTGGGTGTAATCTCTGCAGAAGATGCACTCAACTGGGGATGTACCGGTATTATGCTGCGTGGATCTGGTGTGGAGTATGACATCCGAAAAGAGGAGCCGTATGAGCTCTACAGCGAACTCGATTTCGATATCCCGGTCAGTGACAGATGCGACTCCTACGGACGTTACCGCCTTTATATGGAGGAGATCTATCAGTCTACACGTATTCTTAGACAGCTGGTTGCTATGTATAAAGAGAGCGATCCGCAGCTGATGGCGCATGCACCGAAGTATATCTCTGCGCCAAAAGAGGAGATCATGACGCAGAACTATGCGCTGATGCAGCATTTTGTACTGGTCACCCAGGGGATGAGACCGCCAAAAGGGGAAGTCTATGTACCTACCGAATCTCCAAAAGGTGAACTCGGTTTCTATATCAAATCCGAAGGAGAGCCGTATGCCTACAGACTCAAGTGTAGAGCACCGAGCTTCTTCCATACCGGACTGTTGCAGGATATTCTTGTAGGAACATATATCGCGGATGTCGTTACGATCATTGGTTCAACCAACATCGTATTCGGCGAAGTCGACCGTTAAGGAGAAGAGCGTATGAAAAGATATGATTTAAGACATTTGCATGATGATTTCTATGACAGAATGGGAGAGCTGATCGATGAAGGGCTCAAGGTAGGCGAAGTTGGGATTTTCCTGTTTGAAGTAGGTGACTTCTCCCATATCCAGAAATCGGCCGACTATATTAAAGCGCTCGGGCACGACCTGATGAACTCTCTGAAGTTCAACGAAGTCGACTGGACGATCGTTGTAAAGAAGGTAGATGAAGAGACCCGTAAGGCAAGGGCTGAAGCGGTTGAGAAAGCACGTATTGAAGCGGAGCAGAAAGCTGCCGAAGCGGCAAAAGCGGCTGAAGAGAAAGCCAAGGCTGAAGCGGCTGCTGCTGAAGCGAAAGCAAAAGAAGAAGCTGAAAAAGCTGCTGCTGAAGCAAAAGAGGAAGCTGCAGCAAAAGCTAAGGCTGAAGAGGAGGCGAAGGCGAAAGCAGAAGCCAAAGCCAAGGAAGAGAGCAAGAAAGCGGCTGCTGCCAAAAAAGATACTGATAAAAAAGAAGCAGCCAAAAAGCCGGCTGAAAAAAAAGAAGAATCTCCCAAAGGTGATGATCTGACAAAGATAAAAGGGATCGGCAAAGCCTATATGGAGAAGCTCAATAGCGAAGGTATCTACACCATTAAAGATGTTGCCAATATGACTGAAGAGCAGATCCAGGTGATGGAAGAGAAGTACTCTTTCAAAGGGGATTTCAAAGAGTCTGTCGCTGACGCAAAAAAACTTCTTAAATCAAAGGCTAAATAATGTCACGCGTAGTATTCTCTACTTGGAGGGACGAGTTTGTCGACAACCGCGGCAAACCGTCTGACCAGTGGAGTGAATCGGGATTTAAACTGCCTGAAACCTATGACGGGGATACCAAGTCCAAAGCCTTTATCGGCTGGGATGGTGTAGCCATTTTTGACGAGGATATCGATGCCGTAGAACTTGCTTCACAATATGCGGCACAGTATCAGGAGTACTCCGAGGCCTGCGGACGCTGTGCGCCGGGACGATGGGGCGGACGTATCCTCTACGACCTGCTTGACAAGATTGCAAGGGGTGAAGGGACACATGATGATGTCGCACACCTTAAAGAGGTTTCTGAGACGATGATGGCAACCTCCAAGTGTGAGATCGGGAAAACGGTTCCCAAGCCTATCCTTGATCTGATGGAGCACTACAAAGAGCAGTTCGATACCTGTATCGATGCGCAGCAGCCCTCCAAGCACTATGGCGGTGACACCAGCTATATTGCCAAGGTAACAGCACCGTGTACCGATATGTGTCCGGCACATGTCGACATCCCTGCCTACATTGAGGGGGTACGTGACATGATCTTTACCGATTCGCTTGCGGCGACACGTCAGACCATGCCGCTGGCACACACCTGCGGGCGTGTCTGCCCTCATCCGTGTGAAGATGCCTGCCGCCGTGCCAACCTTGATGAGCCTATTTCCATTATGGAGCTTAAAAGACTTGGTGCAGACTATGAAACCGACCATGCACTGCCGTGGCAGCACCCGTTTGAAGTACAGCCGCCGCGCAATGACGGGAAAAAGGTTGCCATTATCGGTGCGGGACCTGCAGGACTGACAGCAGCGTACTATCTCGGTATTCAGGGGATTCATGTCGATATCTTCGAAGAACTTCCGGTCAACGGCGGGGAAGTGGCGGTAGGGGTACCTGAGTACCGTATGCCGGTGGATAAGTACAACAGGGATATTCAGCTTGTACTGGATCTTCCT
Source organism: Sulfurovum sp. (assembly GCA_027029065.1). Next base: position 18,273 of record JALVGO010000027.1, on the reverse strand, counting down.
ACGGTACACATTCACAACAACCACCGTGTTGATGCAGAGCGTCTCAAAGAGATCGATGCCGAATATGATGCAACTCTTCTGGCATTTGGTACACGACTCTCCAAAAAGGTACGTGCTGCCAACGAAAACCCGAAAATGGGCGGATACTGGGGTGCAATCGCCATGCTTGACAAAGTGAATCTCTGGAACAAGTACGGTATCGGTTCACCCGCTTCCAACGAACTCAAAGACAAAGTGGTTGTCTGTGTCGGTGGAGGATTTACCTCAATGGATGTCGTACGCTGCTCCATCCGTGAAGGTGCCAAGAAGGTGATCATGCTCTATCGCCGTGACGAAAAGACGATCATCCGAAACACGACCTACGAAGAGTACCATGAAGCGGTAGAAGAGGGTGTGGAGTTCATCTTCCACTCGGCTATCGAAGAGATATTTGATGACGGTGAGAAGATCACCAAACTCAAGGTCAACCGTTATGAACTTGTACCAGACCCTAACGGCGGAAGACCACAGCTTCAGAAGATCGAGGGTGCGGATTTCGAGATTGAATGTGATTATCTGATCCCTGCGGTTTCGCAGTCTGCAGACCTGCAACTGCTGCCTGAAGAGTGGAATATCGAGCTGACATCATGGAATACGATCCTGACCAACGGAAGGGATTTTATGAGTTCACGTCCTGGACTCTTTGCTGCAGGTGACTGTGAGTATGGTCCTATGACGATCGTGAATGCCGTAGGACAGGCAAGACGTGCCGCATCGGTGATTAGCCGCTATATCTATGATGGTAAAGTGAGCCTGACAGATGAGGAGATCATGGAAGATCATCTCAATAAACTCAAGGTCTATGACAAGAACGAGAAGATCACGGGATGGATGCCGGGTCTGCCTCGTGCCGTGAGTGAAAAACTCAGTGTTGACGAACGAAAAGACAACAACAAAGAGGTCAACCTCGGGTTTACCGGAGAAGAGGCGATTGCTGAAGCGGAGCGCTGTATGCGTTGTTACTATATCTCAATGGTGGCGGTGTAAGATGAGTGTACACAATTCAATTAATACAGGCAAACCGATCACCGTAACGATCGACGGAAAAACGTGTAAAAGCACATTTGGAAAAACCATTCTTCAGATTGCACGGGAAAATGACATCTATATTCCGACGATGTGCTACCTTTCAAAAGTACAGCCGATCGGCTCATGTAGAATGTGTGTTGTAAATGTAGAGGGTGTTGAGGGTATGATCCTCTCATGTCAGGAAAAAGCGGTTGATGGTGCAGTCATCACGACCAACAACAGTGCGCTTTTCCATGAACGTCAGAATATTATGAAACTCTACGATGTCAACCACCCGCTTGAGTGCGGTGTGTGCGACAAAAGCGGTGAGTGTGACCTGCAGAACAAAACGATGGAGTTCGATGTCGATACACAGGAGTTTACGGCACGTGATCAGCACAGACCGGTAGAGAACTGGGGACATGTCTCCTACGACCCTGCACTCTGTATTATGTGTGAAAAGTGTGTGCGTGTCTCCACTGAGATCACCGGAGATGAAGCACTCAAAGTCAAGTTCGGCGGATACGGATCGACCATTATCAATGTCAAGCAGGAGAAAAACTATGCCTCTCTCGGCGAAGCGGCAGCGGTATGCCCTGTGGGTGCGCTGGTCAGTACCGCTTTCAAATATACCTCCAACGCCTGGGAGTTGACAAAGATCCCTTCTGCATGTCCTCACTGCGGTGGCGGATGTCAGATGTATTATGAAGTCAAACGTGACCGCATCTACCGTGTAACCAACGAGTTTGAGTTCAGTACCCTGTGTGGAGCCGGACGTTTCGGGTTTGATTATGCCAATGAGGGGGTAAGCAAAGATCCTGCAGCATTCAACGCGGCAGTAGAAGCGTTCAAAAATGCCGACAGTGTGGTATTTGCCCCGCAAATCTCCAATGAAGAGGCGATGATTCTTCAAAAACTCAAAGAGAAGTATGGCTTCAGGCTTATCTCCCATGAAGCGAGAGCCTACCAGAAGTTTATGGCTGCATACAGTACAGTGACGGGCAAGCATCTGTACAACGGTGATTTGAAAACACTTTCCGATTCTCAGGCAGTTATTGTACTGGGGACACGTATCAACAACGATTCACCGACTGTCAAGTACCACATCAACATGGCAAGCAAATGGCAACGAGCCAGAGTGATCTATATGCACCCGATGGAAGACAGCGAGATACAGAATATTGTAACACAGTTTATCAAGTATGAAGTCGGCAGCGAAGAGGGAGTTGCTGCGCTGTTGGCACATACACTGCTTGAGGGCAATGAAGATGTAACAAAAACGCTGCGTGAATATCTTGATGACCTTGATATCGGTAACCTGAGCGCAGAGTGCAATGTCGGGGAAGAAGAGCTCGATGCCCTGAAGAAGTCTCTACTGAAAAAAAGAGGCTTCTCTCTGGTTGTAGGCAGTGATCTTTACATGCACCCGCGTGCTGAGCAGATCGCCAAACTGATCGCACTGCTTGAAACGTATGCCGGATTCAATGTGATCTGTGTACCGCCTGCTGGCAATGCAATGGGCGTATCGCTCATTTGTGATCTGGATGACAGTGCCGAAGGCAAAACGGTAGGCTACAATGTCAAAGCCGACTTTACCCTCTCTGCACTGGGTGACGGAGATCTGGATATGCCTGCACTCAATCAGCAGGAGGGTACACTCACGACAGTGGACAAACGTGTGGTACCGATGCATGTCGCTCTGCCGTACGGCGGGTATGTTCTGAATGACATTGCCAATGCACTTGGACTTCATGCCAAATATACGATCGATTATACGCAGATGCTTCCTGTACAGAAAGGTTTTCAGGAAACGGCATTCGATGCACTCGATGAGTACTTTGATGCAACGGGAACCGAACATCGCGGATATCTGCTGGTATCACAGAAGGTCTCTGTCAAACGTACACTTGACGAAGTGGAGGAGATCGAAGCGTTTGACGGTGCAGTGATCTACCGCTGCGATCCTGTAGAGCAGTTCTCTCCGTTTACGGCAAAGGCAACACTTCTTAAAGATGAGCCGGTACTGCTTGGTTCTCCACAGTTTGCGGCAGCGGCAAAACTGCAGGAGGGTGACAGGATTGCGTTTGAGATAGATGGTGTTCCGTTTGAACGTCTGTTTAAGATTGATACAGGCATGAAGGGAACCATTGCTCTCAATCCGACATTTGACATGGGATTAAGTGCATCTTTGCTATCCTCTTACAGATTTAGCAGACTGGTGTTCAGAAAAACCAATAATGAGAATATAGGAAACAACGATGAGTGAAGTAAAAACAGTAGAGAATATGGTTACCATCACCATTGACGGTAAGACATATGAGGCAAAAGAGGGTGAATATATCCTTAATGCCGCACGTGCGAATGATGTTTTCATACCGGCGATCTGTTATCTGACACGATGCAGCCCGACACTGGCCTGCCGTCTCTGTCTTGTTGAAGCGGACGGAAAACAGGTTTACGCCTGTAATGCAAAGGTCAAAGAGGGGATGGAGATTACAGTCGATACTCCGAACATCCTTGCTGAACGCCGTGCGATCATGGAAGTATACGATGTCAACCACCCGCTTCAGTGTGGTGTATGTGACAAAAGTGGTGAGTGTGAACTGCAAAACTATACACTGGAACTTGCTGTCGATGCTCAGTCATACGCAATTCCTGATACCAAGCGTGAAGTGAAGAACTGGAGTTCCGTACTGCATTATGATGCGGGACTCTGTATTGTCTGTGAACGCTGTACAACTGTCTGTAAAGATATGATCGGTGATGCTGCGATCTCGACAACGAAGCGTGGCGGAGAAGCACTGGATAAATCCTACAAAGAGACGATGCCCAAAGATGCCTATGCGATGTGGAACAAGCTGCAGAAGTCGATCATCGCGCCAAGCAACGGTACCGACTTTACTGACTGTTCCGACTGTGGTGAATGTACCGCTGTCTGTCCGGTAGGTGCGCTGACAGGACGTGATTTTGTCTACACTTCCAATGCATGGGAGCTTGAGCGTGTGCCGGCAACCTGTGCACACTGTAGCTCAGGATGTCAGATCTACTATGAGAAGAAACATACATCTGTATCTGACAGAAGCGAGAAGATCTACCGTGTTACCAATGAGTGGAACTATGTCTCTTTGTGTGGTGCAGGACGTTACGGGTATGATTTTGAAAACAGAGTGGAAGGGAAAGATGAAACAGCATTCAATGCAGCGGTAGAAGCATTGAAAAAAGCAGAAACGATCCGCTTCAACTCTGTCATTACCAATGAAGAGGCGCTGATGCTTCAGACACTCAAAGAGAAGCTCGGTGTCAAGCTGGTCAACCAGGATGCAAGAGCATTCCAGAAGTTCCTTGCAGCATACAGCAAAGCCTCCGGACAGTCTCTCTACAGCTACGACTTCAAAGAGGTGATGGCGACAGACTTTGTCATAAGTGTCGGTGCGGCACTGCGTAACGACAACCCCAATGCACGCTATGCGTTCAACAATGTACAGAAGATGAACAAAGGGGCAGGGCTCTACTTCCATCCGGTAGGAGATAACCTTGTTCCGACATTCGGAAAGAATGTTGAACTCTTTACACACAAAGCAGGACTTGAAGAGGCAGCACTCTACCTCGTACTCGATCTCTTTGCAGAGAAAGAGAAACTGCCTGAAGATGTGAAGTCCTACCTTGAGAGCTTTAAGAGTACAACAACAAAGACTGTCAAAGAGAAGGTAATGAAAGATGTTACCGAAACAGTCATTGACGAAGAGACCGGCGAAGAGAAAGAGGTAACCAAAAAAGTGCCTGAGATGGTCGAAAAAGAGGTTACGGTTGAAAAGAACGGTCTGGTTGAACTGCTTGGAAAAGAGAGTGATGCGTTCGATGCCGCATTTGAAAAGATGATGAAGAAGAAAGAGTCCTTCTCGATGATCGTCGGTGAAGATCTCTACTTCCACGAAAGAGCGGAGAACATTGCAAAACTGATTGTCCTCATTGAGCAGACAACACCGATTCGTGTGGCGATGATCCCGCCAAAGACAAACTCTCTGGGTGTTGCGCTGATTTGTGATCTTGATGATGAAGCGACAGGATATACGGTAGGCTATAACGAAAACGGAGACTTCAAACTCTCTGCACTTGGAGAGGGAGATCTTGATATGCCTGCGATGAACCAGCAGGAAGGTACCCTGACCAATATGCACAAGCGTGTTACGCCTACCAATGCGGCACTGGAGTATAACGGGTATGAGCTCAATGATCTGATGAAAGCCCTCGTGGGTGCACCGGAGCTGACCGTTGACTGGACAAAGTCACTTCCTGTGGAGAAAGGATTTGAAAGCAGAGCGTTTGATGACCTTCCAAACGGCTATCTCAATGACGGTACCGAAAACAGAGGCTATGCACTCAACAATATTGCATGTGATGCCGAAACACTTTCAGTTGAACCGATTGATGAGAAGTGCGTGCTTGAAGGAGAGATCGTCTATCGATGCAACCCGCAAAGACAGTTCAATGACTTTAGTGACAAAGCCCATGAGATTTTTGAGTCATTCGGGCTCTATGCCAGCCCTGCAAAAGCGGAACAGCTCGGATCACGTGTCGAGATTGATTTTGGCAGCAGAACTATTGTTGTCGATGTGATCGCAGATGACCGCATGGAAGGTGACATCACGGCATTGGCAGACTTCAAGAGTGCAGAAGATGTATATGGACTCTTTGGTAACGCCAGATACAGAAAAGTAACTATGAGAAAGGTGTAAGATGGAAGTGGTAACTTATACAAACGTGGAAACATTCGTACAGCATTTGCCTGAAGTCACTGCTGCAGGTGTATGGATCAAGGCGATCATCATCCTGGCAGTGATCTCCGCCATTGCAGGATTTGGTACGTTTATTGAAAGGAAAGTCCTTGCCTTTATGCAAAGAAGGCTTGGACCTATGCATGTAGGTCCCTATGGACTTCTGCAGCTGATTGCAGACGGTATCAAACTCTTTACCAAAGAGGATATCGTACCGCAGAATGCAAACAGACTGATCTTTATGGTTGCACCGATCATTACAGCGGCTACCGCCTTTATCGCATTGGCGGCAGTCCCTGTGTTCCCTGACTTTACGATCCCTGAATGGATACCGGTACTTGGCGGCACTTTCGTTCCTTCGATTGCTGCAGACCTGAACATCGGTATTCTCTTTGTCCTTGGTATGATGGCAGCCGGTCTCTACGGACCGCTGCTTGCCGGTATGGCGCAGGCAAACAAATGGGGGATCATCGGTGCGGCACGTACGGCAGTACAGTTCCTCTCTTATGAAGTGGTAACCGGGCTTTCCATTCTTGCACCAATCATGCTTGTGGGATCACTTTCATTTGTAGACTTTAACGAAGCGCAGGCAGGCGGGATAAGCCACTGGCTCATCTGGCAGCAGCCGGTTGCGTTCATCCTGTTCCTGATTGCAGGTTTTGCAGAGACGAACAGAACGCCGTTTGACCTTCTTGAGCATGAAGCAGAGGTTGTCTCCGGGTATGCAACTGAGTATTCGGGAATGAGATGGGGTATGTTCTTTATCGGTGAATATGCGAATATGATCACCATTTCGATCATTGCGGCAATCGTATTTTTGGGTGGATACAGTGAAGAGGGTATCGGATGGCTGACAATCATCCTGAAAGTCGGATTCTTCTTCTTCCTGATGCTTTGGATCAGGGCTGCATGGCCTCATGTAAGACCGGATCAGCTTATGTGGCTGTGCTGGAAGGTGTTGATGCCGATCGCGGTGATCAATGTGGTCATTACCGGTATCGTGATGATGGTATAAGGAGTAGATATGGGTTTAGAACAATTTAAAAACAGAAATGTCGGTCAGCAGAACTACAGAATGCTGGATCTGGAACATACCCCCCAAACGGGTATGGGAAAATTCCGCCAGGTTGTCAGAAGAACATTTAAAACGGAGCTTTTTGTCGGTCTCTGGGTAACCATGAGAGAGATGATCAACGCACTTTTCAGAGGACAGATGCATACAGTAAAGTATCCGTTTGAAAAGCTGCCTATCTCTCCACGCTACAGAGCGATCCATGAGATGTTGAGACTGCTTGAGAGCGGACACTACAGATGTATCGGCTGCGGGCTATGTGAAAAGATCTGTATCTCCAACTGTATTACCATGGATACTCGCTATGATGAGAATCAGCGGAAAGAGGTCAGTGAATATACCATCAACTTCGGTCGTTGTATCTTCTGCGGATACTGTGCTGAAGTGTGCCCTGAGCTGGCGATCGTACACGGACCGAGATATGAAACAGCTTCTGAGCAGAGAGCCAGCTTCTCGCTCTTTGAAGACATGCTTACACCAATTGACAAACTCAACCTGCAGCAGGAGTATGACGGCTTTGGTGCCGTAACACCTAATGCGGATGAGAATATCAAGAAAACGCCGTTAGCGTACTAAGGAGACAATGATGTATGAAATGATAGCCTTTTACCTTTTTTCGGCGCTGACGATCGTCCTTTTCCTCATCACAGTGATGAGTAAGAATGTACTTTATGCGATGACCTCACTGGCATCAGGCATGGTACTTATCTCAGGATTTTTCTTTATTCTCGGGGCTGACTTCCTGGGTGTTGTGCAGTTGATCGTGTATGTCGGTGCCGTTATGGCACTCTACTCGTTTGCCATGATGTTCTTTGATGCGACGCGTGATATTAAAGAGAAGAATACACCTGCTTCGCTGATCTTTCTGCTGGGCGGACTCAGTGCGCTGGTACTTGTTTTGATGTTCGCGGCACCGATCCATTCGGAAGCGATCCAGGCACTCTATCCAATTCATGACGGTGTAGGAAATGCACAGGATGTCGGTATCGTACTCTTTACCAAATACCTAGTGCCTTTTGAAGTTGCGGCGGTTATGCTGCTGGTTGCGATGATCGCAGGGATTATTCTTGCGGGTAAAAAAATGGATCAGAGTCTCACAAAAGATACAAGTGTTGACGCTGAAGATGAAATACTGATACAAAAGGATGCAAAATGATAGGTCTTTCACACTACCTGATCGTATCGGCGATCCTCTTCTCAATCGGACTGATGGGTGTTCTGAGAAGACGTAACCTGCTGATGCTCTTCTTCGCGACGGAAGTGATGCTCAATGCGGTCAATATTGCTTTTGCGGCGATCTCACACTTTTACCATGATCTGACCGGTCAGATGTTTGCATTCTTCATTATTGCAATCGCAGCGAGTGAAGTAGCTGTCGGACTGGGTATTCTGATCGTACTGTACAAAAAACATGGCAGTCTTGATCTTGATGATCTTGCAAGCATGAGGGGGTAAAGATGGAAAATTTGGTATACATAGCACTATTTGCTCCGCTTGTGAGTTCACTCTTTGCGGCACTGTTTGGGATGAGTCCCAAAAAGCAGTTTGTTGGTGTTGTTGCATCGGTACTGCTTGGAATCTCTCTGGTTGCATCACTGATGCTGGCATCTTACGTCTATACAACAGGCAATGCGATCCATGTAACCATGATGGACTGGATCAGCGCAGGTGACCTGCATATTCCGTTTGGTTTTGTGGTCGATCAGGTCTCTGTAACGATGATGTCTGTTGTAACACTGGTTTCAACTGTTGTACACATCTACTCCAACGGATATATGGACCATGACAAGAGTTTCAACCGATTCTTCTCCTATCTGTCGGCGTTTGTCTTCTCTATGATGGTACTTGTCATGTCAGACAACTTTGCCGGACTCTTCATCGGTTGGGAAGGGGTTGGTGTCTGTTCATGGCTGCTGATCGGTTTCTGGTATCACAAAGAGGATGTTTCAAGAGAGGAAAATCCGTCTATTTCACCTTCATGGGCTGCCAATGAAGCGTTTATCATGAACCGTATTGCAGACCTTGGGATGCTTGTCGGGCTTTTCATCCTCTACTGGAATGTCGGATCACTTCAGTACGATGAAGTCTTTGCAGCACTGCCGCACCTGAGCGGCAGCATTCTCAATGCAGCGGCTATCTTCCTCTTTATCGGAGCTATGGGTAAATCGGCACAGTTCCCGCTTCATACATGGTTGACCGATGCGATGGAAGGCCCTACGCCTGTATCGGCACTGATCCACGCGGCAACCATGGTAACGGCTGGTGTATTCCTTGTTATCCGTGCCAATCCGCTCTTCTCCATGACACCGGAAGTAAGCTACTTTATTGCATCTCTGGGTACCTTTGTGGCATTCTTCGCTGCTTCCATGGCACTTGTCAACAGAGACCTGAAGCGTATCATCGCTTTCTCGACACTCTCACAGCTTGGATATATGTTCGCTGCTGCGGGTCTGGGTGCATACTGGATCGCACTCTTCCACCTTGCTGCACATGCATTCTTCAAAGCACTGCTCTTCCTCGGTGCTGGTAACGTCATGCATGCTATGCATGATGAGCTTGACATCTTTAAGATGGGTGGCTTGAAGAAAACGATGAAGTGGACCTACATCTATATGGGACTGGCTTCTCTTGCACTGGCAGGTATCCCGTTCTTCGCCGGATACTTCTCGAAAGATGCAATTATAGAAACAGCATGGAATGAAGGTACATTGGTGCTGTGGCTTATCCTTGTTGTCACTGCCGGAATGACCGCTTTCTACAGCTTCAGACAGGTATTCCTGACATTTGAAGGTGATGAGCGTTACAAGCAGTATGGTATCCATCCGCATGAGATGTACAAGTATGTCCTTATTGCGATGTCTCCGCTTGCAATTCTTGCTGTTATAGCCGGATTCTTTAAAGACTCCTTTGAGCATTTTGTAACAGCACTGCTACCGGAATACCATATGAGCGAGCATACGCATCACATTGCATGGCTGCTTGGAATTGTCGTTCTGGTATTCGCTGTAGGCGGTATTGCACTGGCATTCAAAAAATACTATAAGGGTCTGAAGCGGGATGAGGCTGTTGAGTCAAGCTGGTACTACAAACTGCTTGCGAACCAGTACTATATTCCGAATCTTTATGAGGAGTTTATCTCCAAACCGTATGCCATGATCTCTGACAAGATGTGGAACAGTGTCGATATGAAAATTGTCGATGCAACGGTTGACGGCATTGCGAAATTCCTCTACAAGACCGGTGACGGTTCAAGAAAAATGCAGACTGGTAACCTTTCGAACTATCTGAACTGGATGGCTGTAGGTGCCGTGTTACTATTGGTTGTCGCGGCTGTATCAGCAGCGGTGATAGGTTAAGGAGAGCTAAATGGATAATATTTTAAGTGTATTGGTATTTTTCCCGGCAATCGCAGGATTGCTTGGATTTGTAGTAGACAAAAAGAGTGCAAGAGCGTACGGAATCACCGTTGCGGCGATCGAGTTTCTTCTCTCCCTCTGGCTGTGGTTCAGTTTTGATACCTCAAATGCGGGTATGCAGTTTGTCGAGATGATCCCCCTGATCCCGGATTTCGGTGTCAACTATTATCTTGGTGTTGACGGTATTTCACTCTTCATCATCATTATGGCGACACTGATGACCCTTATAGGGATGATGAGTATGAGTATTACAGAGAATGTAAAAAACATGATCATTACTCTTCTTTTCCTTGAGATGACAATGGTCGGTGTCTTTGTGGCACTTGATGCGATCATATTCTACCTCTTCTGGGAACTCTCTTTGGTACCGATGCTCTATATCATCGGTGCGTGGGGTGGACCGCTGCGTGTCTATGCATCGATCAAGTTCTTCCTCTATACCTTTATGGGATCACTGGTAATGCTTGTCGGTATGCTGTTTGTGGCATATGTCTACCATAACCTTACAGGGGTATGGAGCTTTGCCATTACAGACTGGTATGCGCTTGTTCTGCCGGTAAACACTCAGTTGTGGCTCTTTGCGGCATTCTTCCTTGGTTTTGCGATCAAGGTACCGATGTTCCCGTTCCATACATGGTTGCCGTATGCCCACGGTCAAGCACCGACAATCGGTTCTGTTATTCTGGCGGCGGTATTGCTTAAAATGGGTACCTACGGTTTTGTAAGATTTTCACTGCCAATGTTCCCGGATGCTTCTGTGATGATGATTACACCGATTGCTGTGATCTCTATTGTGATGATCATCTATACCGCAATGGTGGCATACGCACAAAAGGATATGAAGCAGGTTATCGCCTATTCATCTGTGTCCCACATGGGTATCATTATGCTCGGTATCTTTGCACTTAACAGCGAAGGGATCGGCGGTTCTGTGTTTCAGATGCTCTCACACGGAATCGTTTCGGGTGCGCTCTTTATGCTCGTTGGTATTATCTATGACAGAAGGCACACCAAACTGATGAGCGAATTCGGCGGTCTTGCAGCCGTTATGCCAAAATATGCAGTGATCTTCGGTATTATGCTGATGGCATCGGTAGGTCTTCCTCTTACCATCGGATTTGTAGGGGAGTTCCTTGTACTTCTTGGCTTCTATGATGTATCGCCTATTATGACAATCCTTGCGGGAACATCTATTATTGTAGGGGCGGTCTATATGCTTTCACTCTACAAAAAGAGCTTCTTTGGTCCTGTTACCAAAGAAGAGAATAAGACACTCAAAGACCTGACACCAAAAGAGACCTGGTCACTGATCCCGCTTGTCGCTATAGTGATCTGGCTTGGGGTTTATCCAAAGCCGGTACTTGATCCGATCAACAAATCGGTCAATGCTATGCTGATATTTATGGATGAAAAAGCAATCACAGCTGAAGCGAAAGAGATGATCAAAGTACCGCTTTCAGCAACTAAAACAGGGGAGGTGAAGTAATGTTTGAACCAATTAAAGTAAGTATGGAGAGTCTGAACCTCATTACCCTTGCACCGATGCTGATAGCCATTGCGGGCGGTCTGGTGATTCTTATTCTCGATCTGATCAATAACAAACTGCATAAATCTCTCTATGTGATGCTGACGATCCTGATCCTTATCGTGGACTTTGGTGCGACGATCGGACTCAATGTGAATGAACGCGGTTTCTTCAATGTGATGCTTATTGACGGGATCTCCATTATCTCCCAGCTTTTGATCATTGTTGCATCGATTCTGTTTACACCACTTGCCCTGACTTCAAAGCGTTTCCATGAGTATTCCTATCCGGAGTTCTTCGCACTCTTCCTCTTCATGGTAGCCGGTTTCCAGTTCATGGTGGCAAGTGATAACCTGATCCTGATCTTTGTCGGGCTTGAGACTGCATCACTCTCACTCTATACACTGATTGCGCTGCATAACAGGAGCAACTCCTATGAGGCGGCTGTCAAGTACTTTACCATGGGAGCGCTTGCAGCAGGATTCTTCGCCATGGGTTCTGCGGTAGTGTATGCATTGACAGGGTCTATTGAGCTTTATCAGGTAGCACAGGTACTTGCTGCCCGTCTGCAGGAGACAGAGATCGTACTTGCGATCCTTGGCTCCTCTGTACTGCTGATGGTAGCACTGGCATTCAAGCTTTCTCTCTTTCCGTTCCATACATGGGCACCGGATGTGTATGAGGGAGCTTCCGCTCCGTTGGCAGGCTATATGTCGATTGTACCGAAGATCGCAACACTGGTTGTAGCAGTAAGGGTATTTGGTATGTACATCGACCTTGGGATTGAGTGGGTTAGAGATATGATTCTTGTTCTGACAGTCATCACAATGACGATAGCAAACCTCATGGCACTGGTTCAGGAAGATGTTAAGCGTATGCTTGCCTACTCTTCTATTTCCCATGCTGGTTTCATTATGGCAGCGATTGCACTCGATACGACAGAAGGTACAGCGAGCATATTCCTCTACTATGCACTCTTTATGTTCACGAACCTTGGTGCTTTTGCAATGCTTTGGATCTCTCGCCACAAGGTAAGACGTTTCAATGCACGTTTCGATCACCCGTATGAGAAGTTTGCGGGACTGATCCATATTATGCCAATGGGTGCAGTGATCATGGCACTCTTTATGCTCTCACTGGCAGGGGTACCGCCATTCTCTGTATTCTGGGGTAAAATCTATGTGATGCAGGCGGCGGTAAATGCCGGTTATGTATGGCTTGCTATCGTAATGGGACTTAACTCGGCTGTCGCAGCGTACTACTACCTGAAGCTGATTGTCTATATGTTCCTCAAAGAGCCGGTCAAAGATGTCGATACTGTCTACTACAACCTCTCTAAACCGCTTATGGCAGTCATTGGATTGGCGACAGTCGCAACAGTAGCAGCGATCTTCTATGTTCAGCCGCTTATCTCCTACCTTTACTACATGATCTCTGCTTCAGGGTATTGATCGTTCATATCTTTTAAGGGCAACCCCAAAGGTTGTCCCTGCAACCCTATCGTATTAGCATCTTCTCAAGTGTTTGAAGATCTCCGCGTATCACCTCTTTAAACTGTGAACGGTTAAAGGTGGCTTGGCGTTTTGCAAGACGTGCCGTATTGGTGGCGATCTTCTCCTGCAGCATCTTTCTGTCGTATGCCCCGTCAAGGTAGGCAAGTGTCTCTTTGATGCCGATGGCTTTCATGGCGTTTGGTGCCCGCGTATATCTCTTCTCAAGCATCACGATCTCATCGATCAGTCCACTGTTGAGCATGATCTCTGTACGAAGACTGATACGTCTTCTCAGCAGCTCTCTCTCCCATACGATCTCGTAGATCGGCAGTGAGTCTGTAATGATAGGATGTGGGGGATGTGCACGGAAATAGCTGCTGGGTGCCTTTCCGGTGCCAAGATAGATCTCCAATGCCTTTTGTATGCGGTAGGTATCTGTGCGCTTGATCTGCTTCATATGGGTGGGGTCATGCCGGTAGAGCATATCATAGATTTTGTCAGGCTGTACCATAAGCAGTGCAACCTTGTTCGCTGTTTTGGTGTTTATAGATGGAATTTCACTGATGCCTTCCAGAAGCATTTTGAGATAGAAGCTTGTACCTCCGACAATCACAAGATGTTTTTCATCGGCATGACACTGCTGCAGTGCTTTTCTGTAAAGCGCTGCAAATGTCGTAACATCAAAGGGTTCATTCGGGTAGAGTACATTGATACCAAAATGCCTGATACCGCCTCTCTCCTCAATTGTGGGTTTTGCCGATACAATATCGATCTCTTTGTATATGGCAAGGGAATCAAGAGAGAGGATATATGCATCCATCTTCTGTGCAAGTTTGACAGCCAGAGCCGTTTTGCCTGAAGCTGTGGGTCCAATGAGCGCAAGTTGTTTCAATTCATTCATGCTGTAATCATAACAGTATAGTGCTAAGGGTTAAGGGTTAAGTGCCAAAAGGGTAGAATTATGTATTCATTTTTGGGAGCGTATATGGATCTGTTCAACAAAGACAACCGTTTCAACATAGCCAATCTAATTACGTTTGGCAACATCGCATGCGGTGTGGCGGCAATGTATCTGATACAGCAGAACAGCTTTTTTATCGCGATTGTGCTAGCATGGATAGCGGGAGCGCTGGATATCGCCGATGGAAAAGTTGCCAGAAAATACGGACTCTCTACAGAGTTTGGCATACAGCTGGACAGCTTTGCCGACTTTCTGTCGTTTGTTGTGATGCCGGCATTTCTGCTCTTTTATGCAGTGCGCTTTTATGCCAACATCTCTGTAACGGAGGAGATTATCCTTGGCATTGTATTTATCTGGTATATTATTTCAGGGCTCAGACGCCTGGTTGAGTTCAACCTCAAAGTCGATGCAGGAGAAGTGGCAAAGTATTTTGAGGGAGTACCTACCCCGCTTGGGGCTATTCTGCTCTGGCTTGTCTATCTGATGACAGCATATGGTCTGATAGGCAGCGGATTTGTTGTCGCAGTACTGGTACTGGTGATCGCGTGGTCACTCAACTCCAAACTGAAAATACCGCACCCGTAATGAGTGAGGAGGTAGGAGTGAGGAGTGAGGAGTTAAAGCGTGGCAGTTTGCTAAAAAAACTGAATGATTTTTCCGAACTGGTGATGTTTAAGCATTCAGTTTTTTCTCTGCCGTTTATTTTTATTGCAATGATTGTTGCGGCGCATGGATGGTTTGGGTGGAAACTGCTGCTGCTGGGTACTGTGGCTGCTGTGAGCGCCCGGAACTTTGCAATGGGTGTCAACCGCTATCTTGACAGAGATATTGACAGACTCAATCCACGTACCAAAAACAGACCCTCTGTTGACGGCAGGGTCAGCACGGTACAGATGCAGATGTTTATTTGGATCAATGCGGTGGTGTTTGTCGCAACAGCCTATCTTATCAATGATCTGGCGTTCAAACTCTCTGTGCCTATTCTGATGATACTGGGAGCCTATACACTCTTTAAACGCTTTTCGGCATTAGCACACCTTGTACTGGGGGTCAGCCTTGGACTGGCACCCATTGCAGGTGTTGTGGCAGTGGAAGGGGAGATTCCCCTCTGGTCCCTCTATCTTGCAACAGGTGTGATGTTCTGGGTGGCAGGGTTTGACCTGCTCTATTCGCTGCAGGATATGGCATTTGACAAAGCCCATGGACTGCACTCTGTTCCATCACGATTCGGTGCGGTCAATACCATGCGTATCGCGCGTGTTTTTCACGTGTTGACCATCGTGTTGTGGTGGCAGTTTGCCGTCAGTGCGCAGTTAGGTGTATGGGCGTACGCGGCAGTGCTATTTTCTGCGTTGATGCTTGGGTATGAACACTACCTTGTCAACAAAGACTTTACAAAAATAGACAGGGCATTCTTTACGGTAAACGGTTACCTTGGGTTTGTATTCCTGATCTTGATTATAGGAGAGGTACTATAGATGGAACCGTTGGATTTTATTGTATTGGGGCTTGTGGGTATTTTGACGATCATTCTTTTAATCCTTGCGACAAAAAACAAAAACCTGGCAAAAGAGAATGCACTTTTGCGAAATATTGTAGAGATTAAAGACAAAACGATTGAAAATCTCGAGTCTCAGAGGATTTTGGTCAAAGATGTGATAGAAAATCTTTCAGAGTCAGACAGAGTGATGCAGATGCTCGCAGAGGGAGAGAGCAAAGAGGAGATCGCAAGGGTGCTTCAGATGCCTTTGGACAAAGTAGAGATGATCATCAAGTTTGACAAGATCAAAAAAGGGCAGCAGGGCGTATGAGTGGAGCATGGCAGGAGGTTATCGACAGGGCATATCTTGCGCTCGATCCTGACTACCGACAGTTTCTTGAGACAGATACTGCCTATTTCCCTCCGAACCCAGACTGCTTTAACGTCTTTAAAACCCTGCCAAAAAAGGATGTACGGTATATCCTCTTTGGGCAGGATCCCTACCCAAGAAGGGAGAGTGCCGGAGGGTATGCATTTATCGATGAGAAGGTAAAGCGTATCTTCTCTCCCAATGGTCTGAGTAAAGAGGTTAACCGTGCGACAAGCCTGCGTAATTTCATTAAAATGGCACTGGTGGCTCGGGGCGATCTTTCCATCGAAGATACTTCCCAAAATGCGATTGCTGCCATAGACAAAACCCCGCTGATAGACTCTGTGCAAGCACTGCGCCAAAACTTTGAACGGGAAGGGGTACTGCTGCTCAACACAGCCCTGATCTTTACTGACAAAAAGAGTTCTGCAAAGCATATCAAAGCGTGGCGACCGTTCATGCAGACACTCCTAGAATCACTCACTGACCAGTCCCCCAGACTCATTCTCTTCGGCAACCATGCACAGGCATTGAAACGCACCCTGCCGCTGGCACATTTCGATACCATAGAGATGGAACATCCCTACAATCACAGCTTTATCGGTAATAAAAATGCACAAGAACTGTTCGGGAGTATGCATTTACTTGAAAAGTAAAGCTTTTTTTGCTACAATTCGCTCACCAAATATCGCAGTAACTTCAAAAGTGCACTCTTAGCTTAGCTGGATAGAGCATCGGTTTGCGGTACCGAAGGTCACAGGTTCGAATCCTGTAGAGTGTACCACTTTTTCTTATTTACACCCATATTTCACTCATTTTTACTTGATGTACCTGATGTACACCTCGCAAAAAAAGAGTAAAATCTGAATGCAACTAAGAAAAAGCCTACTCTCCGTTAATATGTATGCCTCACTCAAAGCACGCAAAAATTGTACCTGACTAAAGAGAAGAACTCGTTCATTTTTACTTGATGTACCTGATGTACACCTCGCAAAAAAAGAGTAAAATCTGAATGCAACTAAGAAAAAGCCTACTCTCCGTTAATATGTATGCCTCACTCAAAGCACGCAAAAATTGTACCTGACTAAAGAGAAGAACTCGTTCATTTTTACTTGATGTACCTGATGTACACCTCGCAAAAAAAGAGTAAAATCTGAATGCAACGAAGAAAAAGCAGACTCTCTGTCGCCCATTCAAACGTCCCTGATGTATGCTTTGCAAAAAGTAAATCTGAATACAACGAATTTTATACTTGACAAAAACACCTTTGAAATGTTATTATCAGATGATAACAAAGGAGTGTTCTGTGCATGATCTTGATACCCTGTTAATGTTGGATGGTGAGAGATTCACACTTGATAACGGTTTCTGGGTCAAGTTCGAAGCCAGAAAGGTGGAGACAAGCAGAGAGATACCGCATGGCGTCAGATACTCATTGACACTCCACGACAAGACAAATCAGCGTGTGATCGGTTATGACAACGCACACAGTTTCAAGCCCAGAAAAGGTAAGTACGGTGCGAAGAAAGAGACGTGGGATCATCTGCACAGGAAGATGGAAGTGTTCCCCTACGAGTTTTCGTCGGCATCACAGCTTATAGAAGACTTTTGGAAAAGTGTTGAAACCTATATGCAGCAATAGTAGGAGTGAAGGAATGAATGGAAAAACAGTCTATGTAGGTATTATGTCCAAAGAGGCATATCAAGAACGTACGGTGGCAATAGCAAGAGGTGAGTATGTACCCAAAAAGCATGAGCCGAAAATCTGGTTTGAGTCCCTTAAGTCTATGGCACAGGTTCTCAGCAACGAGAACAGGCAACTACTTAGGACGATACTGTACAAGAAACCCAAGTCGCTTGCAGAGCTTGAAGGTATGACAGGTAGGAAAAAATCGAACTTGTCACGTACTTTAAAAACACTGGAGCGGTATGGTATTGTAAAGCTTCATAAAGAGAAAAACAGGATGGTTCCCGAGGTCTTGGCAACTGAGTTTAGGGTAGAGTTTGGATTGGGTGAATTGGCTGCGTAAAGTGTAAGTTCCCCCTCCTCGCTGCATGTCATTATGATAGGCATTACATATAGTTTCTAATCCAAAAGCCACAATATGTGGCAGCTGGATAATCAGTATACTTA
>JALVGO010000026.1 GCA_027029065.1 Sulfurovum sp. | reverse complement strand
ATACCAAATGCTAACGTTTTTCCTGAGCCAGTCTTGGATTGGACAATAAGATCTTTTCCCGCAAGTATAGCGGGGATGCTTTCCCTCTGGACGGGAGTCATCGTATGCAGACCAAGGCTTTTCAGTCTATCTGTCAAGGATGCAGGGATGGATGGCAGGGTGTGGAACGGGTGCATGGTATCAGCTCACTTTGTAAGGTAAAATGGATAAAAAGAGAGGAGGAGAGTAAGATGCGGGGAAACCCCGCGGTCATTATGCTTCTTTGCTTTTTTTGTAGTCAAGAATCATCTTGTACGCTTCATCTTTGAGGCGCAGCTTCTCTTTTTTAAGTGTCTCAAGCTCAACATCTGTCATGGGAATACGCCCTGCTTCTGCATCTTCTACCTTCTGGTCAAGCTCATTGTGCTTTTCAAAGATCTTTGCAAAGTGTGCATTCTGCTGCTTGAGTTCATGGATTTCGTCTCTGTATTCGTGTAACATAGGTCACTCCTGTATATATTTTCCGTATTATAACTTTTTTGCAATAACAGTGTGGTGAAAACCCTGCTCTCCCTTTTTAACTTTTAATTTTTTACGTTCTATACTCTGCATTGATTTTTACATACTCATAGCTCAAATCGCACCCATACGCTGTATAGTACCCATCACCAAGCCCAAGGTCACATGTGACAGTGAACTTCTCCTGTTTCATAATGCGATATGCCTCCTCTTCACGTGCTGCATCCAGCTCTCTGTGGCTGTCGGAGTAGATCAGAAGATCATCATAGTAGATGGTCAGTTTGGTGTCGTCACACTCAATGCCACTTGCCCCTATGGTCGATGCGATACGCCCCCAGTTTGGATCCTCCCCAAACAGAGCGGTCTTTACCAGAAGGGAGTTGCTCAGTGCTGTTGCCGCTTTCTGTGCCTCGTTATCACTCTTTGCCCCTTTGACTTCAAACGCAACCACCTTGTTTGCCCCCTCTCCGTCACGGAGTATCATCATGGCAAGGTCGAACATCATGGTGTTGAGCGCTTCGGCAAAAGCAGCTTTGTCATAGACACCGCTTTGTCTGTTGGCAAGCAGCATGACCGTATCGTTTGTGGAGGTGTCTCCGTCAACTGAGATACGGTTAAATGACCCCTCTGTGCCACTTTGCAGCAGCATATCCATATCTACTTTAGGGATATCGGCATCGGTGATGATGAAACAGAGCATGGTTGCCATAGCGGGGTTGATCATCCCGGCACCTTTACAGATAGCGGCAATATGAAAGTGTGTACCGTCTTCGAGGGTAACACGGCAGGCAAGCTCCTTTTTGAAGCTGTCTGTGGTCATGATGGCACGGGCAGCGGCATCGGAGTTTTTGGCATGAAAATCAAATGTGTCAAATGCCGATGTGATCTTGTCAACAGGCAGACGGTAGCCGATGACACCCGTAGAGCTCATAAGCGGATTGGTGACATCAATGCTTTTGGAAAGTGTTGACATAATGGTGTCAATATCGTCAATACCCTTTTGTCCTGTCATCGCATTGGCATTTTTGGCGTTGATGAGTACAAAATCGGTCTGAAACCCTTTGGAGTAACGCTGGTAGTGTTTGATGGGCGCTGCTTGAAAACGGTTGGTGGTAAAGACGGCACTGACATCACAGAGTGTCTCAGAGCGGATAAAAGCAACATCCCCCTGCGAAGCATCCGGACGCATACCGACATTGACCCCATCACAGTAAAACCCGTTGACATTGGCAAGCCCGCCTTCAAGCGGTGTAATTGTATGGTTGGACATGGAAATACCTTCTATTAATAATATGAAGATGCGGTACGATAACTCACCCTTATGACGAGGCTAAAGCCATCGTTTCCAGCAATGAAAGCTTTTCATTTCAAATGAAAAGCATACCAAAACTATTCACTATTCATTATTAATTATTCACTAAACTTAGACGTACTTCAGCTCTTCAGGCTTCTCTTTTTTCCGAATGATCTTTTTTGCCTTCCTTATACCGTCACCGGTACCGATGAGAAGCAGTTTTGATTCTGGCATGATGATCGTATCCCCCTTTGGCATTGGAATGAACTTGCCGTCTTTCTGGCGGATACCAATGATGGTCACATTGGCAATATCTCGAAAACGTGCCGCTTTGATCTGTTTGAGTGTCAGCCATGAGGTTTTGGAGACTTTTGCCTCTTCCATATCGAGTGGTGTATCTTTTTTGTAGAGGAACTCCTGCAGCAGATTTTCCATATCCGGACGTGCCGCCATGGCGTTGATGCGCTGTGCCATCAGTTTGGTGGCAGTTACCACTTTGTCCGCACCGAGTTTGAGCAGTTTTGTCTCATCTTCATAGCTTTGTGCATTGGCGATAATGAGATACTTTCGCATACGTCCTATCTCTTTTTCGTAAAGGCGTGCAGAAGCGATCGTGGCAATGTTGTCTGCCATATTGCCTGCGAGTGTGATCATCCCTTTGGCAGAGGAGAAGTGAGACTTGAGGATACCCTCTTCTGTATGCGGTTCAGCGGAGACATAGTAGGGATAACGGTGCTTTTTGGCAATCTCTTCAAGGTCTTCTCTCGGGTCAACCACCACGAACGGAATATGGTTCTCTCTGAGCTGTTTGGTAACCTGAATAGTAAATTCGTTATGGTAACAGACAACGAAATGGTGTTTGAGTCTGGCGATCTCATAAAGCATTTTCCGCTCCTTGGCAGTTTTTTGGAATTCCCCTTTTTTGACAACCTCCGCAATGATCCCCACCGCGATGGAAAAGACAACAAAACCGAAAATAATGAGGGTGATGGTAAAGATACGCCCCATATCGGAGATAGGCTGTATCTCTCCGTAGCCGACGGTGGTAAAGGTGATCCCGGTCTGGTAGATCGCATTCATCAGGGTGAAGTCGTCGATGACCATATAGCCGACTGTACCTAGAAGCATGATCAGCACAGTAAGGATCAGTGGAAGTCTGAACGGGGCTAAATGTGCATAGTACTCATCATTGAGTGTGATGTGTGGTTTGGGTGCTGTTCTCCAGCCGAGAAATTGTTTGAGTTTTTCTAAAGGGGTCATGATAAGAGAGTATACCCTCTCCTATCTAAGAATTTAGTTAGCTGCAGCAGCTTGAGCAGCTTTTTTCTTCATTGTTCTGAGTGTAGAAGCGGCAACTTTGATTCTTTTGGTTGTACCGTCTTCCAGTGTGATCTTGACAGATCTCAGGTTTGGAAGCTGTCTTCTTTTTGTTTTGTTGTGTGCGTGTGAAACGTTGTTTCCTACCAGTGGACCTTTGCCACTTACTGAACATTTTCTTGCCATGGTGATACCTTGTGTGTAATGTAGACAGCATAGATGCTATGCAGCCCCGAATATTTTGTGGCGAATTATATACAAGCAATCCATAAATTACGCTTAAATGCTGTACGTAAAGTATCCAAAGCCGGCTTTTGCTATAATCACGAAAGTAATTTGAAGGATCATGATATGTTAGTAGCGCCAAGTATTTTGTCGGCAGATTTTGGCAAGCTTGCCGAAGATGTCAGAGCTGTTTGTGACGGAGGGTGTGATTTGGTGCATGTGGATGTGATGGACGGTCACTTTGTTCCCAACCTCACTATCGGACCGGTAGTGGTCGAAGCAGTCGCCAAAGCAGCGACAAAACCGCTCGATATCCATCTGATGGTAGAAAACAATACCTTTTTTGTTGACCTTTTTGCCCCGCTGAAACCGGAGTTTATCTCTTTTCATATCGAAGAGGAGAAACATCCTCACCGTCTGATCCAGCACATCCGCTCACTGGATATCCGCCCCTGTATTGTGCTCAATCCCCATACCCCGCCAGAGACAATCGAGTTTCTGCTCGAAGATCTTGACATGGTACTGCTGATGAGTGTCAACCCCGGATTTGGCGGACAGAAGTTTATCCCTTCCGTCATTGAAAAGGCGCAGCGTCTCAAAGCGATGATAGAAAAACGCAACCCCAACTGTCTTATCGAAGTTGACGGCGGTGTCAATGACCAGAATGTCAAACTGCTTGCCGATGCAGGTGTAGATGTTGTTGTTGCAGGTTCGTATGTCTATAAGCATCCAAAAGGGGTTGAAGAGGCGATTGCCTCTTTGAAATTAGGAATGAGGAATGAGGAATGAGGAATTTTGGTTTGTATTGCTGCGCAATACCTTTATTGAAAGAGAGAAAATGCAATTATAGAATTGTAAAAGCTTTTCGAGAGAAAAGCATACGTCAATTCCTAATTCCTAATTCCTTACCCCAAGGGCACTTGTCACTTCGTTCGGGCGCATTCCTCATTCTTCCCAAAAGGGAGACCCCGTGCGCGTAAAAATATGTGGTATCACCAATCTTAGAGATGCTTTGCATGCGGTTGCATGCGGTGCGGATGCGCTTGGGTTTGTCTTTTACAATAAATCACCAAGATATATCACACCCAAAGATGCAAAGTATATTATTGATCGTCTTCCACCGTTTGTAGAGCGTGTAGGGCTCTTTGTCAATGAAGGGGTGGAGACTATCGATACGGTATGCCGCTATACTGGTATCTCTCTGGCGCAGATCCATTTTGATGTCGATGCGGCATCTCTCGATGCAATCGATACCAAGACCCTGCCTGTGGTACGGGCGCAAAAACCTGAAGACCTGCACCGTTTTGCCGACCGCTACCGTCTGGTCGATGCCTATTGTGAAGCTTATGGCGGCAGCGGAAAGCGGCTGAACCTTGAGTGGTTCAAAGATGTTGACTGTTCCAAGATCATTCTTGCCGGCGGGCTTACTCCTGAGAATGTGGCAGAAGCAAAAGCATACGGATTTTACGGTGTGGATGTCAGCTCGGGTGTAGAGTCTGTTAAAGGAAAGAAAGACCATACGAAAGTAGAGCGTTTCATCGCACATGCGAAAAGTATTTAGCGAACTGACCGATGCCTTCCGCAAACATGACGGCATCTTGACGCAGCAGCAATATGAAGCTGTGGTTAAAAAGCACACCACACTGCTTGAAGAGAGCGACACGATCTTCATTTTACTGCAAGCCTCCGGCTATCCTATCGAGCAGGAGGAAGATACCTACCGTTTCAAGCCCTTTTTTACCCCTTACGATGCAGCGCGCTACTGTGTGATCGACATCGAAACCAACGGTAGCAAACCGGGTACATCACAGGTGATAGAAATCGGGGCGGTCATGATTGAGAGAGGCGAAGTGGTTGACAGATATGAAACGTTTGTCGAGTGTGCGTTTCTGCCCGAATATATTACGAAAATCACCGGTATCGAACCCGAAGATCTCATCGGCGCACCGACACGCAGGGAGGCATTGACCGGTTTGCGTCAGTTTATGGGTGATGCTGTCTTTGTCGCACACAATGCCAACTTTGACTATACGTTTCTCGATGCCTCTTTCGAGCGTTTTGGACTTGGCGGCATCGGCAACCCGAAACTCTGTACCATCGACCTTGCCAGACGCACCTTTGAGAGCGAGCGATACGGACTTGCCTATCTCATAGAAGCACTTGGTATGGAAGAGACCAACCACCACCGCGCCTACTCCGATGCGTTGTGCGCCTCCAAAGTGATGCTAAAGAGTTTTGAAACCCTGCCGGAGTATGTCAAAACGACCGATGATCTGCTACAGTTTTCTACGTCGAGCAAAAAGAGCAGAAGGATTAAGAGTGAGGTAGTAGGGAGCAGGTAGGAGGTAGGAGTTTTGGTATGCATTGCTACGCAATGCTTTTATTGAATGGAGGGCTTGAAAAGATATTTTTGTTAAGGTTGACACAAGCTCATACATTGTTATCATTCCTACTTCCTACTTCCTACTTCCTACTTCCTACTTCCTACTTCCTACTTCCTACTTCCTACTTCCTACTTCCTACTTCCTACTTCCTACTTCCTACTTCCTACTTCCTACTTCCTACTTCCTACT
>JALVGO010000025.1 GCA_027029065.1 Sulfurovum sp. | reverse complement strand
ATATAAAGTCAAAAGTAGAGATAATATCTACTTAAATCCAGCCAAGGTTTTGTATGTCTGTACGAAAAAATATCTTTCTCTTTTTTCCGATACTGTTAACGGTGCTTCTCTTGCTTGGCGGCTGTTCGGAGAAAAAAGTGAACTACAAATCGACAAAGTTTACAAGTGCTGCACGGCATAAGTCAACAATGCGCTGCTATACGGTACTCGGACGTACCTATCAGCCTACCTATGTGAAGGTCGGACAGACCATGGAGGGGATCTCCAGTTGGTACGGACCGAACTTTCACGGGAAGCTGACCAGCAACGGTGAACGGTACAATATGTACAAGAAAACGGCTGCCCATAAAACATGGCCGATGGATACGATGGTAAAAGTAACCAACCTGCAAAACGGAAAAAGCACCGTTGTGCGCATTAATGACAGGGGACCGTTTGTCAAAGGGCGCATCATCGACTGCAGCTATGCAGCCGGCAAGGCGTTGGGACTGGACAAGACGGGTATTGCAAAGGTACGTCTTGAAGTGGTTGGCTTTGCAGGCAAGGTGGAACCGGCAGCAAAAATCGCGCATCAGAAAGCGACGAAGACACAAAAACGCATGAAACTGAACGATTTTGGCATCCAGCTTGGTGCCTTTACCCATTATGCCGGTGCGAAAGCCACACAGCAGGAGTATAGAAAAATCTTTGGCGGGAAGAAAAAGCTCCGTGTTGTTGTCAAAAAGACAGAAAGTGAAGGCAAAAAGCTCTATCGTGTATGGTTGATGGGCTTCGTTTCGGAAGAGGCGGCACGTGATTTCAGAGCCTGTCAGGGACTGAACGGACCGATTGTCCGTAATTAATTTGTGAAGGATAGCTATGATCGAAGTGACAAGAGAGACGAAAGAGACACAAATAAGCGTCAAACTGGCGCTGTACGGCAAGGGAAAAGCGAAGATCGATACCGGCGTAGGGTTTTTTGACCATATGCTTGAAGCGTTTACCAAACATGCCCATATCGATCTTGAGGTAAGCTGCAAAGGTGATACCCACATCGATGACCACCATACAGTGGAGGATGTAGGTATTGTCATTGCACAGGCATTTAGAGAGGCGGTCTACCCTGTGAAAAATATCGAACGTTTCGGAAATGCGACTGTGGTGATGGATGAAGCGAGTGTTACGTGTGATATAGACCTCTCCAACCGCGGCTTTCTGGTCTTCGAACTGCCTATTGGCGGCAAGGTCGGCAATTTCGATGTAGAGCTTGTCGAAGAGTTTTTCAGGGCGTTTGCGTTCAACCTGCCCCTGACACTGCACCTGATCTACAACCGCGGCAAGAACAAACACCACATCATCGAAGCGGCATTCAAAGCACTGGCTGTTTCCATGCGCCGTGCTGTAGCACACAATGAAAATGCCGGTATCCCTAGTACAAAAGGTGTGTTATGAGCATTGAACTGATCGTACTCGATGTGGACGGTACCATGACCGACAGCCACATTACCTACAGTGAGAACGGAGATGAGATCAAATCATTCAATGTCAAAGACGGTCTTGCCATCGCAAGCTGGAGAAAGCTTGGCAGGCAGGTGGCCATCATCACAGGAAGAAGTTCCAAAATCGTTGCAAGACGGGCACAGGAACTACGCATAGAGCACTTCTATCAGGGTGTTGAGAATAAAAAAGAGGTACTTGAAAAGCTTCTGACAAAACTTGATATCAAGATGGAGAATGTTGCCGCGATAGGGGATGATCTCAATGACCTTTCGATGCTAAAAAGTGCTGCACTCTCATTTGTTCCCAGAGATGCCAGCAGCTATGTAGACCGGATTGCTGATGTCGTTCTGACAAAAAAAGGCGGTGAGGGTGCAGTGCGGGAGATGATTGAATATCTGATCAAAAAAGAGGGAATGGAAGAGAAGTATCTGGCGCTATGGGAATGAAACTTGAACTTATGCTTGTTATAC
>JALVGO010000024.1 GCA_027029065.1 Sulfurovum sp. | reverse complement strand
AAAATGGCAAAAGAGGCAATTGACAGATCATTCCATGAAACGGCACATCAGGTCGCCCTTCAGTTAAATGAAAGAGATACCCTCTCCAAAGAGATACTCTATCAACTTGAGAGTTACCCGGACATTAACACGGCATCCTTCAAAAAACTGCGTATGCCTGTTATCAGACACTTCATCCATACACTCGAACGCTATGACCAGATGTATGCTATCTATCTTGGCTATCCCAACGGGGACTTTTTCGAAGTGGTCAATATGAAAATCGATCCTTCTCTCTACAGCCACTATTTGGCACCCAAAACAACTCGATGGATGATCATCAAAATATATACGCTTCCAGACGGAAAACGTATTCGGGAGTTTGTCTACCTTGACAAAGCGCTCAACATGCTCAGCAGCAAACGTGAACCGTCCGACTATCGTGTAAACAGCCGACCATGGTATAGCAAAGCTGTACAGAGCTCCACCCCTGTACGCACAGCACCCTACCGTTTCAGCAATCTTGACAGAGAGGGGATTACCTATGCCAAAAAACTGCCTGGTACCCAAACGGTACTGGCACTTGACTATACCCTTGGAAGTATAGACAAGATGCTCACTTCTCTCAAGATACACAAAACAGGGGAGATCTACCTTTATGGGGAACATGGTAGACTCATTGGCACTTCAGGGAAAAAAGAAGATCAGGTCAATAGGGTGCTGCAGCAAATGCTTTCCCAGAAAAAAGTCGATACTGTTGCGCTTACAGAAACTAAAAACGGTACAGCGTACTATCTCATACTGATTCCTCTCGGACAGCCTATGGGAGAAAGAAGCTATGTCGGCATCAGTGTCACACAGTCCGAAATGCATGCCCCCTACATTAGAACCATCTATTACGCACTTGGGATTGCATTTGTTCTACTGCTGATTTTTCTGCTGCTGACCCACTTTCTAAGCGGTCATATTGTCAAACCGGTCAAAGCACTGATGGCAGAGAATGAACGTATCAAAAACAGGGATTTTGGTGCCGTAAAACCGATCGAAACCAATATTATAGAGTTCTGTGAGCTCTCTGCATCCCAGATACGCATGTCCAAAAGCATACAGCATTATGAAAAAGAGATGGAATCTCTGCTTGATGCATTCATTATTCTGATCGCCGATGCTATCGATACAAAATCAGCCTACACCGGTGCCCACTGTAAAAAGGTACCTGTCATTGCCGAAATGCTTGCAACAGAGGC
The DNA here is from genome assembly GCA_027029065.1 of Sulfurovum sp. Next base: position 739 of record JALVGO010000024.1, on the reverse strand, counting down.
AGAAAAGAGCACTGAAGGTATATGTGCCAACTTCCGCTTTGAAACCAAAGATGCATTCGAAAGCTTCAAAAGAGCCGCATGGCTGCATGACTGCGGCAAGATCACAACACCGGAGTATGTTGTTGACAAAGCAACCAAACTTGAGACCATCTATAACCGCATCCATGAGATTCGCACACGATTTGAGGTTCTCTGGCGTGATATTGAAATTGCATACTACCAGAAAATACTCGAGGGGGAAGAGAAGGCAGATGCATCGGCATGGATGCAGCAGGAGCACAACAGACTGCTTGAAGAGTTTGCCTTTATCGCATCATGCAATCTCGGCAGTGAGTATATGCAAGACGAGGCTGTAGCACGTATTGAAAAGATCGCACAGCAGACGTGGATGAGGCATTTTGATGACAGACTCGGGCTCTCCGATGAGGAGCTTGGGCGCTATCCGGACAAAACCGTACCGCTTCCGGCAACAGCATACCTGTTGGAAGACCGTCCGGAGCATCTGATAGCCCGTATCGGATTTGACAAAGAGACCTTTGAAACTGCCGGATTCAAAATGGAAGTTCCCACACATCTCTACAACCGCGGCGAACGGTACAATCTTTGTATCAGAAAAGGAACCCTGACCGAAGAGGAACGGTTCAAGATCAATGAGCATATTGTTATGACCATCAAAATGCTTGAACGCCTCCCCTTCCCCGATAGTATGAAAACCATTCACACCACACCCGGACAACAT
>JALVGO010000023.1 GCA_027029065.1 Sulfurovum sp. | reverse complement strand
AAAAGATGTTAGAAGACATTACCGATATAAAGAAAAGAAACAAACAGATACTCAAAGCCATAGAGCAAGGCTACTCTCAGCACATGATTGCTAAAGTATTGGGTATCTCACAGCAGGCTGTCTGCGGTGTGGTGAAGAGGAGCAGGAAATGAGTTGTCATTGTCACCTGACACCTATACTTCCTATACTTGACACCTATACTAGAATTACTGTTTGGACATCTTTTTTGCAACCCATCTGTAGATAATCCCTTTTTAACTCCCATAGTATCGGGCTTTGCTTAGGTTTTCAGCAACCCGTTTCTTTACTTTAACTCAAAATTTAGATTGTTCATTGGGGGAGTAATAACGGGGGGGCAATAGTGGGTACGGCAACAATATTCTTTTCACGCAGAACCTGCCCTATCTTGTCTCCTCAAAGTTTGAGGTCATTGACTGGGCATAGCGGCAAAGAGAGTTGATAGCAGAGCGGCGCGGCTGCTATGCGCGCTCTGTTTCCGAGAAACGCATAGCCGTCATCAGCGTTACAAAGAGCATCATCAGCATACCAAGCATCCCAAGCGCGCTACCGCTGTCCGAATCCTGAGAAGTTGCGCACTCAACATGCAGACCCACTTTTGCCTCTGCAATATTGCCTTTGGCATCTTTGATCCTGTAGGTAAAGCTGTCGCTCGTTGGCGGTATATCCATTTTTGGCACATAGACCACGACATCATCGGTCGGATCATCGGGAGTACCGCCGTCATCGATCGATACCGTACCGTAAGCAGGCTGAGCTACGACCTCGATGCTTCCTACGCTTGGACCGTTTGAGCCAAAGGTGTCATTGTCAAGCACATTGACGACCGTCCCTTTGGAGTGAGTGATGCGTATAGTGTAATCATCCGTAGCCAAAGGTGACGCGCTGGTCGCAAGAGGTGTGACCGTCTTGTCGTTTTCGCTAAGACTGTTGTCATCAGAAAGATCGCTCACACTGTTGTCTTTGGGGTCTTTTGCAGTTACTGTGGCTTGGTTTTCTACCTTGCCGCTGCTGATATCGGTTTGGGTCAGGGTATACTCTGCCGTGACGCTGGCGCTTGCATTTGGCGCCAAGGTGCCCGATATGGTAAGACCGCTAACGCCGATACGGCTGTCGTCGATGACAATATCGTCAAGATCCACATCGCCGGTGTTGGTGACGGCAAAGGTGTAGGTGATCGTATCATCCGTATCAACCCTGCCGTTATGGTTGAGGTCGTTGTAGCGACCTGTTTTGATCAAAGCGATACTTGGATTTTGCGCAGGGATAACAATCTCCACTGTCGCTGTAGAGGTATCGCCGTCAGTGTCGGTAATCGTATAGGTAAAGCTGTCTTTTCCATGGTAGTTTGCATCGGGCGTATACTTGAATGTATCATCGGTCGGATCGTTGGGAGTACCGCCGTTATCAACAATCACGCTGCCGTGTGACGGTGTGGTCGCCACCGCGATCTTGCCTGCGCCATCATTGCCAAAGGTATCATTGTCCAATACATCGATCACAATACTACTCTCTGTGCCGAGCGTTACCGCATCGTTGTTGGCGATCGGTTTATCGTTACTGGCATTGACCATGATATCCAGATGGGCCGTATCGCTCCCCCCTTCTGCATCGCTGAGCGTATAGGTTGCTTGCGGCATAGCGCCGTGGTAGCCACTCTTTGGCGTAAAGTTATAGCTGCCATCGCTTTTGATCGTCAGACTCCCCTCCTTCAATAGGGCGGTTTTGCCTGCCGTATAGACCTTACCGTCGACTACAAACTGCGTGATATGAAGCGGATCACCGTCAGGGTCGCTGTCAACGCCTTTGCCGTCATTATCCGTAATAAGATTGCCATTTACGGGGGTATCCTCGCTGGTGCTTCTGCTATTGTCTGTAGCGCTGGGCGACGGATTGGCGACGCTCCATTTAAAGGTATCGCTCACCGTTGCGCCACTTGGATCTTTGGC
>JALVGO010000022.1 GCA_027029065.1 Sulfurovum sp. | reverse complement strand
CTTTCAGACACTCTCTACTTTACCACATCTTCTGTGAATGCAGAGGTGTTTGAGGTTGCAAGAGAGCTTATCTCCTGCGGGGCAGATCCCTCTGAAACGGCACGCAATCTGACACAGAGGCGATCTCTTGCGTCACTGCGTATCTTGGAGAGAGCACTGCATTCTCTCTCCTTATATATGGAGGGGCGTGTTGCGATAATGCATATCAGTAAGTCTGATCGCATGGCAACCGGAGCCACTATGCCCGATATGGACGGGATTGTTGATCATGCACGTTCCTTGGCAGTCGTAAGGATTGCAGTTTTGATGATCGAACTGGATGATGGAGGTATCAAGATCTCATTTAGGGGAAAACAGTGTGATGTCTCCCGTCTGGCTTCTGTATTTGGCGGTGGCGGACACAAAGAGGCGGCAGGGGTAACCCTGAAAGAAGCCCAAATACAAGAAATAATAGATACAATTTTGGAGAATATCTCTATATTAGGATTGATACATGGCTAGAAGAGTAAAAAGAAGAGGTGGAAAAGGCGGACTGTTTGTACTTCTGCTTGTGCTTGCGGCAGCCGCAGCAGGTGCAGTCTACATCTATACTGCACCCGAGTTTGAACGGGTCAAACCACAGATCCATGCGCCTGATCAGCTTTTTTGGAACAGAAAAGATCCGATCAGAATCAAGCTGAGCGACAATGTCGGGCTTGGCAGCTATGAGATAGTGCTTAGTGACGGAAAACACGCGCTTAAAACAGGACAGGGACCGATTGAAGGGAAAGAGAAAACGGTGCTTGTGAAGTACCCCAAAAGCAAGGTACTTGACCCGAAGTCGAAACATTTCCTTTTGACAGTAACGGTGACGGACAAAAGCCTCTGGAATCTCTTCCGTGGCAATACTGCCCAAAAAAAGATCGATATTAGGGTTGACTACAAACGTCCGAATGTCAATGTGATCGCCAATTCACGTATGATCAATCAGGGCGGTTCCGCACTGGTTGTGTTTCAGGCAGAGGATGAAAATCTTGACAAACTGTATGTAAAGGCAAACAACCATAGCTTCAAGCCAGAGCCTTACAAGAAAGAGGGCTACTATGCGGTATTGGTAGCATGGCCGTTTACGGACGACTCTTTCGATGCGAAGATTGTCGCAACCGATCTGGCAGGAAATAAAAGAGAGACCCATATCCCGTTCTATCACGGCAATCCGAGATACAAAGTTTCCAAAATACGTGCATCAGACAAGTTTATTGACGGAAAGATCACCGATCTGGCATCGAGTGATCCGGAATATGCCGGCATTGGGGACAGACTGGAGAAACTCAAAGCGATCAATGAGACCATGCGTCTTAAAAATGAAGCACTGATCCACAAATTGAGCCGACATGTCTCTGACGAGATGATAGATGCATGGCATATCAAGCGTTTCTATCCGTTGAAGAACGGAAAGAGAGTTGCCAGTTTTGGTGACCATCGATACTACTACTACAAAGATAAAAACAATATTGTTTCAGAATCCTATCATGTCGGGTACGACCTTGCCAGTACAAAAATGGCGGATGTCATCGCTTCCAACCCAGGGAAAGTGGTGTTTGCCGATGAGAACGGGATTTACGGGAATATGCCGCTGATTAACCATGGGCTGGGGCTCTATACGCTCTATGGACACTGCTCACAGCTGCTTGTGAAAGAGGGTGATGAGGTACATGCCGGTCAGGTAATCGCCAAGACCGGGATGACAGGATTGGCACTGGGAGACCATTTGCATTTTGGTATACTTGTTCAGGGGATTGAGGTCAGACCTGTAGAGTGGTTTGACAGAAAGTGGATCAGAAAATTTATCGATAATGTGTTCAAGGAAGCAGACAGGATCATTGTACCCAAAGAGAAGGATACAAAGCAAGGATAATTTACTTTTATAAAAAAAGGGTAAAATTGCAGAATAGTGTTGCAGTTGTGTTTCTTTATATTTTATAGTATAATG
>JALVGO010000021.1 GCA_027029065.1 Sulfurovum sp. | reverse complement strand
CTATACATATTTCATAATATTAGGACGTGCTATGTACGAGATCGTTCAGGAAAAACCGACTTCATGTTTTCTCAATGCCTTTGTCATTGTCATTATACCACTGCTCTTTTTGACAGCATTGGCGCTGGGGTATGCGGGGCTGCTGCCTTTTGGGGTAGAGTTGCATACGCTGATCATCATCGCGTTTATTTTTGTTGTGTTTGTCACGTTTGTGCGTCACAATGCCAACTATGCCGCCTGTCACATGCGCGGCTCGTTTGCCAAGATGGAAGAGAAGCTTCAGCATGAGCTGCGTGCCAATGCGTTGACCATCATGGGCAAGACCAAGTCGACCCTGCATGTCAAAGAGTTCATGGAGGAGTACTACAAAGATATCCGCAACGACAACTTTGCACGTGTTGCTCCTTCGGTCTTTCCGATGCTCGGTATTTTGGGAACTTTCATCGCCATTGCCATCTCCATGCCGGATTTTACTGTCAAGGACCTCGACGCACTCGACCATGAGATTTCGGTGATGCTTTCGGGGATCGGTACGGCATTTTACGCCTCCATCTACGGGATCGCCCTCTCGCTGATCTGGACTTACTTCGAGAAGCGGGGCAGTTCCAAGATAGACAAAACCCTCTACGACCTTGAAAAGCTCTACGATGCGCATGTCTGGAAGCGTGCGGAGCTGCTTAAACATGAGCACATGCAGAGCGAGCTTAAGGATCAGGAGATCGTCAAAACCCTCAAAGAGACCTTCAACACTGACTTTATCCGTGAGATGAACGAGCAGTACCTTAAAAACTTTACCGCTGTCGTTGCCGACACTACCGCAGGTTTCAAAGAGATCACGGAGAATATTCAGCAGGTATCGGGCACACTCAAAGAGACGCTTGAGAGGATACACAGCCGGGAAGAGAGTGTCAATGCGGTCGATACCATCAGCCGTAACATTGAGGGCTTTAACGAGAATGCCAAAAGCCTACAGCGTGCCATGCAGCGGTTTGACGGCAGTGTGGAACATACCTTTGAGAAGATCGATGAGGAGGTGGGACAGATCGTGGAGAAGCTTGCAACCTTCGCCCGTGTGATCTCCGAACAGAACCTTGAGGTGATGCAGACACTTGCCGAACTTAAAAAAGAGAACAAGAAGCAAGACTGATGTTTAGAAACAAACGCACAGACGAAGGGAGCAACTTCTGGATATCGTATGCCGACCTGATGGCAGGGCTGCTCTTTGTGTTCATCCTGCTCATTGGTGCCATTGTCTCCAAGTCGATCATCCTCAAAAGCAGCCTGCATGACAAAGAGGACAGGCTTACCGCACTCTCGCAGACGCTTAAAAACAAAGAGTCCATCCTCGAAGCGCTGCACAGAGACCTGAATGAGCACAAGGCACGCCTTGATGCGACACAGACACAACTGCATGAAAAGATGCAGATACTCAAACTCAAAGAGGATGAGATACGCAAACTCAACCGTATGCTTGCAGAGGCAAATGCACAAAAAGATGCGCTGAGCAAGAAGATTATTCTGGTGCAGAACCTGCTCAGTGAGACCAACAGCTCACTTGCCGATACGCGCAAAAAACTGACAGACTATGAGGGGAAGGTCGTGGTGCTCTCCAATATACTGACGAAGCGTGATGCGACCATCAAAGCCAACGATGCGAAGATGCTGCAGCTGCTCAATGCGCTTGATGAGAAGCAGACAAAGTATGATGCGCTCATTGCCAGACTTCAGCAGCAGAAGGCGAAGATAAAGGCATTGACAGGCATCCGGCTCAAAGTGATTGCTGCACTCAAAGAGGCGCTTGGAGACAAGGTACGCATAGACAAGAAGAGTGGGTCGCTCAAACTCGCATCCAATGTCCTGTTTGACAAAGGAAGTGCGGTACTCAAAGAGAGTGCCAAAGGGGAGCTCAAGCGTGCCTTTGAAGAGTACATCGGCACACTGGTAACCAACCCTGCCATCAAACCCTACTTAG
>JALVGO010000020.1 GCA_027029065.1 Sulfurovum sp. | reverse complement strand
GAGTTTCAGGTATGATGGGCAATATGCGATTGTTTATGCTTTGTTGTATGCTTTCAACAATGGCTGTATGTGCAAACCCGGATGTGATTCGAAGCTGGGACAGTGTGAACAAAGGGGGAGTCATATATGAGCGTAACGCAACAGTTCCGTTTACAGGTGTTGTCCGATATGAGTATCCCGGTGGCAAACTTTTTAAAGAGATGCCGGTAAAACAGGGGTTGGTAGACGGGATAGTGACAACCTGGTATGAAAACGGGCAGAAGGCATCCCAGACAGTATATCATAATGGTATTGTGGACGGACATTGCTTCAAGTGGCACAAGAACGGGAAGCAAAAATATGAGGCGACCTTTGTAGATGGTCTGGAAGAGGGAGAGGTAAAGAGCTGGTACAGTAACGGCAGTCCCAAAAAATATATCCATTTTAAACATGGCAAACGTGACGGAAAGATGCAGATGTGGTACAAAAGCGGAGAGAAACGTGCCCTGATGTACTTTAAAAACGGAAAATATGACGGCAAACGCATTACTTGGTTTAAAAACGGCAAGGTAAGCAGTGAGGGGAGCTACAAAGAGGGGAGCAAAGAGGGGTACTTCTGCACCTATTTTGAAGATGGACACAAAAGTCTGGAAGAGACCTATCTGCATAACAGGCTTGAGGGGAAACGTACAGTCTGGTACCCTAACGGGCAGAAAAAACATGAACATTTCTTTTTACATGGTAAACCGGACGGCAAAGATACCGTGTGGTTCAAAAACGGGCAGAAGCAGCATGAGGTGGTGTTGAAAAACGGTAAAACCGTTCAGGAACTTCACTGGTACGAGGATGGCAGACAGATACGCTGATCAGGGCTCAACCAGTGCTTTGAGCTGCTCTTCTGCCCGGGTATACCCAAGGGCGATCATCTCCTCAGCACGGTCAAACTCCAGTGTCCCACAGGCATTGCGCGGGATCTCTACGGTAAAGTCCGGCGGATAGGCAGCGAGCTTTTCCCGTGCGATCGTACTCTGCATGGCATCGAATGCCTGGTTGGCGATCTCATATACCCCAAAGTCTATCTCGGTGACACTTCCCGCACTCTCTTTAAGCTCATGGATAAAATGGCGTATCTTGTCGGCAAGGTCATGTGGTTTGCGCTCTTTTTTGGATGGATGTTTCTTGGGGGTTTCATAGCGCTTTTCTACTTTTCCGCCAAGGTTGACGGCAATGGTCAGATCGGTATTGTCGTGGAATGTAGGTGCGATGGGTACCGGGTTGAGCACACCGCCGTCTATGAGCAGGATACCGTTGCGTTCGACCGGTGTGAAAAAGAGCGGCAGTGAGATGGATGCGCGGATCGCGTCAAAGAGCCTGCCGCTGTTGATCCACACCTCCTTCTCCCGTTGTATGTCCGAGGCGACAGCAGTGTAGCGGATGGGCAGTGTCTCGATGTGCTGGTCACCGACAAGCTCAATGAGTGTGTCAATGATCTTGTCGCCTTTGATGAGACCCGAACTCTCCCATGCAATGTCAAGCAGGGTGATGATATCCATCTTGTCGATGGCTTTGACCCAGCGCTCATACTCATCGAGTTTCCCCATGGCATAGACCCCACCGATCAGTGCTCCCATCGAAGAGCCCGAAACTGAGGCAATTTTAAAGCTGTGCTCCTCAAGCCACCGTATGATACCGATGTGTGCCAACCCCCTTGCACCGCCACTGCCAAGCACTAGAGATACCGTTTTACTCTTTGACATGTTTTTTCCTCTTATGTTCTCTTTGAGTAGTATGGCATAATTGGTTTAAAGTGTAGCATGGCAGAGAGAACGGAACCGAGTGCTTTAGCCTCGCACTAATACCGATTTGTAACATAGCGGTCTGCGGGACTAAAGTCTCCGACTCCAATAACCAATATACCAGTTACCAATAACCCCTAAAAGAGGCTGTACTCCTCCTGTATGGTGTTGAGGATACTCTTGTCGGCATTGTAGATAAAGGCGT
>JALVGO010000019.1 GCA_027029065.1 Sulfurovum sp. | reverse complement strand
GAAGAGCTGATCATCGATGACCTTCTCTTTACCAATCCACACTATAACGAAGCGATACACATCCATCAAAAGATCAAGGAGCACATCACCGATGAGTTCAAAGACAAAGACCTCCTCGAACTCTTTAATCAAGTTGAAGCCAATGCCAAAAAGGGTGCCTATATCCAGCGATACAAAGGGCTTGGTGAGATGAACCCTGAGCAGCTTTGGGAAACCACCATGACACCGGAAAACCGCAGCCTGCTACAGGTCAAGATAGCAGACCTTGACGAAGCGAGTGAAACCTTTACCCTCTTTATGGGTGACGAGGTTGAACCGCGCCGAAACTACATTGAGCAGCACGCCAAAGATGTTAAACACCTGGATGTCTAATGCTGCTGTCTGAACTGGAAGAGAGAGAACGCCGATTTAAGCTTGCGCTTAGGGCAGGGGTTCCTATTATACTTCTGGTATCACTCGTTTTCTACAGTACATTTCTTCGGGATGAGTCTCTCCACTTCAACCTTGAAACTGCCATTCTCTTTGGCAGTCTTGTTTTTATTACCGTTTACTTTATCTATTTTTTAATGGAACTCAGCGTCAAAGAGAGCCTGATAGACCAGACTACACAGGGATTCAATCAGCGTACCTTTGTACAAAAACTCAAACACTACCGTCCCAAAACCCTTGTACTGCTGATTGTAAACAACCTTGCTACCATCAATGAAAACTACAGTACCCAAAGTGTTGACAAACTCCTGTTCCATATTATTCATGCGCTGGACAGAGAACTGACAGCCAACGGTATGAAAAAGGCGCTGATCGCAAGACGGTACGGTGCAGAGTTTCTGATTGCTATCAATACGGAAAACCCAGAAATTGAATCTGTATTCAAAGCATTTGTCGACAAGTACCGTACCATAGACGATATAGATATCGACTATGCCTTTGCCATCATTACCAACATCGGAGATGACCTTGAACAGGATATTGTACGATTGAAAGATATTATCAATGTACAGCACAAAACCGATGTTGTACAAGACTCCAAAAAGCTTTCCGATACTGAGAAAGCAGTACTCGAAGCATTGCACGGGAAACAGTTCTCTCTGCTTTTCAGACCATTGCAAAGTACCCGTACAGGACGTATTGATATTTATGAAATTTCAGTCCGGCTTCGCTCAGACAGTATGGGCGAAATTCTTCCCAAAGTATTTCTTCCTATCATTAACCGCCTTGGTGAAGGACGAAACTACGATCTGGCACTCTTTGAATATATTTTGGGCTTGCTGCCACTGATGGATCATCATGTCTGTTTTTCTTTCAACCTTTCTCCATTTTCTCTACGTGATCGCAATTTTCAAAAGGTTTTCTTTACATTACTTGAGGAGAGTAAACTCGATCCTTCCCGTATCATTATAGAGTTGTATGAACGTAAAACGCACCATGATCTCAGCGGCTACCTGGAAACCCTCAAACGTTTCCGATCCAAAGGGGTTCGTATTGCCATAGACAATTTCGGCTCTTCCAATGCCTCTATGGAATATATGAAGCATTTTCATTTCGATGTGATACAGTTTGACAGAGACTATGTGACCAAGCTTGATGACAGCAAAACCGAAGCCATGCTGCGCTCTCTTGTGCAGATGGCTGATGAACTCGGCATTATTACTGTAGCAAAATGGGTTGACAAAGCAGAACAGAAAGAGAAACTCTCTAAGATGGGCATCCATTATCTGCAGGGGTTCGGTATCGCCAAAGCACTTAAAGAAGATGTACTTATCAAAAAATACAATTAAAGGACTATGATGAAATACGGAGAAAAAGAGATACGTGAATTTGACATTAACAATGAGGCAAACTTTTGGTCGAATGAACATGAAAAAAACTATACCATCAACATTGAACTTCCAGAGTTTATGTGTCTGTGCCCACGGTCGGGTTATCCTGACTTTGCCAAACTTACCCTCAGCTATGTTCCTGACAAAACCGTCATAGAGCTTAAAGCACTCAAACTGTACATCAACTCATTTATGTTCCGCTATATTTCGCATGAAAATTCGGCAAATGAGATATTTGATACGCTCTACAGCAAACTCAAACCAAAATCAATGAAACTTACAGCCGATTTCAACCCAAGGGGTAATGTCCATACTGTCATTGAGATAGACTCGGAAACGATGTAAAACCCAAATCTATTTTGAGATTTGGGTAAAATATGACAATATGACATCTAAATACCTATAGCTGACAAAGGCATGCTATGATACGGCATTCTTACCATAAAGGAGTGCCATGATTGTTTTTCATGATGTCATGCAGCGGGTACGGGTCATACTTGCACAGCAGACACAGCAGCCCAAAATAAAAGATCGCGACATTGCATTTGCACTGGATCTTGATCCACAATACTTTGCCGTCATCAAACGGCGCAGCAAAATTCCCTATGAGGCACTTGCCCACTTTTGCCGCAAACACCGCATCAGTCTAAACTGGATCCTCTTTGCCCAAGATCCGCCTCATTTGACCTAAATCATTTTTGAAGCTATAATAAAGTGTGATTTTACTAAAAAAGGAAGAAAAATGAGTAAACTTGATGAGAAGATCGCACTCTACACCAAAGCATCCAAAGATCTCAAACTGGGACTGGATGATGCATTTATCGCAGCAGTCACCAAAGGACTCGGGCCATCTATCCACAACAAAGATGCCGAGACAGTCTCCTGTTCAGACAGCAGTGAACTCGAAACGGTTAAAAAGAACTTCCTGATCAAAAAACTTGGGCTGGAAGATTCTGCTAAGCTTGATGATGCCATAAAATCCGTTTGTGAGAAGATGGGTACATCCAACCGAAACAAATACAGAGCGCTCTTTTATGCCCTGCTTGCCAAAGAGTTCAGCAAAGAGTCTGTTTACGCTTAGTACTATATCTTGATGAAGAGCACATAACGCTGCGCTTCATCATTTTTGCCAAACCCTACCACTTCCATGCCACTGTATTGTGCATTAACATTCACCCTCACCTCATACATCATCACATCCATATCGGCTATCAGAAGCGGCGGAATGACCTCTCCTACCGTAATCTCTTCGTTACTGTTCTCTATGCCAAACTCCAACGCCCTTTTTGTTTCATCAAGCCCAAACGATGTCAGTTTCGCCTCTCCGGCATAGATAAGTCTGGAAGGATCGTTCGGATCCTCTTTTAAAAGCCCTGCAGTAAAAATATAGCCTTCTGCATTGCCAATAGATTCACGAACATCTTCAATGAGATCAATCACAACTTTCATAACACGGTTTCCTTTAGTTTTTATAGTGGTATTGTACCAAAATGAGCAGTGAGTAATGAGCAATCGAATGTGGGGAAGAATTAAAAATTAAAAGTTAAAAATTAAAACTTTTATGATACGAAAATATTTCGCTGTAGATTTGAAGGTTGTGTTGAAGGAGCGTACGTCCCAGTACGTGACTGAGACACTCCTTCAAAGTTGCAGTAAAATACTGCGAAAGATTAGCTGTTACGCTTTTCGATGATTTCCTTCGCCACATTCTGAGGCACTTCCTCATAGTGGTCGAACTCCATCGCGTATGTCGCACGTCCCTGAGTCATAGAACGCAGGTCTGTAGAGTAGCCGAACATTTCTGAAAGCGGTACGAAAGCGTTAACGATTTTGTTACCCGCTCTGTCATCCATACCGGTAACGTTACCACGTCTTTTGGAGATATCGCCGATAACGTCACCCATGAACTCTTCAGGTACTTCCACTTCGACTTTCATCATTGGCTCAAGGATCACTGGGTTTGCCTCTTTGGCACCTTCACGGAATCCCATAGAACCTGCAAGTTTAAATGCCATTTCAGAGGAGTCAACATCGTGGTAAGAACCATCATAAAGCGTTACTTTGACATCTTCTACAGGATACCCTGCCTGAATACCTCTTTGCATCGCTTCCTGGATACCTTTGTCAACCGGCCCGATGAACTCTTTAGGAATAACCCCACCTTTGATCTCATCAACGAACTCATACCCAGAACCTGGCTCAAGCGGCTCGATTTTGAGGAATACGTGACCGTACTGACCACGACCACCGGACTGCTTGGCATACTTGTACTCTTTGTTAACCGCTTTACGGATTGTTTCACGGTATGCAACCTGTGGTGCACCAACTTCGGCTTCAACTTTGAATTCACGCTTCATACGGTCAACAATGATCTCAAGGTGAAGCTCACCCATACCAGAAATAATGGTTTGACCAGACTCTTCGTCAGTTGAAACACGGAAAGATGGATCTTCTGCAGCAAGCTTACCAAGTGCAATACCCATTTTTTCCTGATCGGCTTTGGTTTTAGGCTCAACCGCAACAGAGATAACAGGATCCGGGAAGTCCATTCTTTCAAGAACTACTTTGTCTTTTTCAGAACAGAGTGTATCACCTGTAGTGGTGTTTTTCAGCCCGACAACCGCACCGATCTCACCAGCATAGATCTCTTTAACCTCTTCACGCTTGATCGCATGCATCTTCATGATACGACCAACACGCTCTTTTTTCTCTTTGGTAGAGTTAAGCACGTAAGAACCTGACTCCAGAGAACCACGGTATACACGGATAAATGTCAACTGTCCGACAAACGGGTCAGTCATAATTTTGAATGCCAGTGATGCAAATTCACCATCATCAGTAGACTCAACAGTTACTTCAGCATCCGGATCATCCATCTTTGTACCTTTAATCGGTGGTACTTCTGTTGGTGCAGGAAGGAAATCAACAACCGCATCGAGCAGTGTCTGAACCCCTTTGTTTTTAAAGGCTGTACCACAAGTCATAGGAACAATATGCATGTTGATGGTTGCATCTTTGATTCCCTTCATGATCTCTTCAGTGGTCAGCTCTTCACCTTCCATATATTTTTCCATAAGCTCTTCGTTACCGTCAACAGCAGAGATCTCTTCGATCATCTTCTCTCTGTACTCTTCTGCCTGGTCACGGAGCTCATCACGGATCTCCTGCTCATGGTATGCAGAACCCATTGCTGCCTCTGCATCCCATACGATCTCTTTCATTTTAACGAGATCAACGATCCCCTCAAAGTTCTCTTCTGCACCGATAGGCAGTTGGATAGGCACAGGGTTACCCTTGAGTCTGTCACGGATCTGTCTTTCAACTTCAAAGAAGTCCGCACCGGTTCTGTCCATTTTGTTGACAAATACGATAGACGGAACGCCATAACGGTTACGCTGTCTCCATACAGTCTCTGACTGAGGCTGAACCCCACCTACGGCACAGAATACTGAAACGGCACCATCAAGTACTCTCATCGAACGCTCAACTTCGATGGTGAAGTCGACGTGGCCCGGAGTGTCGATGATGTTGATCTGCTTGCCTCTCCACTCACAGGTGGTCGCAGCTGAAGTAATGGTAATACCACGCTCCTGCTCCTGCTCCATCCAGTCCATCGTTGCAGCACCGTCGTGAACTTCACCGATCTTGTGCTCAACCCCTGTATAGAAGAGGATTCTCTCTGTCGTTGTAGTTTTACCCGCATCGATGTGTGCGGCAATACCGATGTTTCTCAGGTCTTCCAGTTTATGACTTCTAGGCATACGTTACTTCCTTACCATCTGTAGTGAGCGAATGCTTTGTTCGCTTCTGCCATTTTGTAGGTATCTTCTTTCTTCTTGAAAGCAGCACCCTTCTCAGTTGCAGCATCCATAAGCTCATTGCTCAGGCGCTCCATCATCGTTCTTTCGTTTCTTTTTCTTGCAGCGTCAACAATCCAGCGGATACCGAGTGACTGCTGTCTTACAGGTCTAACTTCAATAGGCACCTGATAGGTAGCACCACCGACACGTCGGCTTTTTACTTCCATAACAGGCTTGACGTTGTCCATTGCTTTGTTGAACACGTCGATCGCTTTTTCGCCAGTTTTTTCTTCAATTCTCTCAAGCGCAGAGTAAACAACCTTTTGCGCAACACTCTTCTTACCGTCAAGCATAACGGCATTGATAAACTTTGTCAGTACTTTCGAACCGTATACTGGATCTGGCAGTACCGGTCTTACGGGAGCTTTTCTTCTTCTCATT
>JALVGO010000018.1 GCA_027029065.1 Sulfurovum sp. | reverse complement strand
TTCTTGGAACAAAGGTCTATGGCAATATGTCTGCCTCCATCCTTCTCTATCTCTTCAGCCAGTCTTCCCCCCGCACTCATCACAATACTCTCATGCCCCCGTTTGACCAATTCCCGGCTGAGTTCCACGACTCCCCGCTCAACCCCACCTTCGTTGAGTTCCGGAAGCATCTGTACAATCTTCACGAAAATACCTTTTTGAGCGCACGGGAGAGGTCAACCTTGCGTGAACGGTACTTGATCGACCCGTCATAGATGTGAAGATACTCCCCCCTCTCCAGTATTTCGACAAAGTTTCGGTACTTGCTCTCTTTTTGCGCTTCAAGCGGCAGCACAATGACCGCACTCTCCCCGAAACTGACCGCCTCTGAGATCATCGATGTACTGTCGGCAGTGACAAACACCACTTCTGCCACTGCCAAAAAATCAGAGATAGGGTTTTCCTGACACTCCGAATAGAGAAGCGTATAGTCAAATCCATAGGAGGCAACCAGTGCGTCGATCTCTTTAGATGTTCTTGGAGAGGTGCTCACTGCAATGGTATGGCTCTGCCTAAAACGTGCAACGATCTCATCGAGAAAGGCTTCGATACGCCCCCTGCTCATACGGTATACCCTATTCTCGCCGCCTATGACAATGCCCACAACAGGTTTTTTGGATTTTTGAAAGATACCCTGCGGCTGGACATAGGAGAGGTTTACCGGAAGTGTCTTGATGTTTGGCTGTTTGGGCGGATCATCATGCCCCTGTGCTAGGATCAGGTCAAAATCGTAGCGAAAGCCCTTGGGGAGCATCATCGTTACCGATTTGGCACCCAGTCTCCTTGCCAATACTTTGACCGGATAGTAGGTTGTCGAGCCGGCACCGACAACATAGCTGTATGATGCTTGGGGCGGCTTCTCAACACTGAAAAGTCCAGACAGCTTCACCCCCAGCCTGTCAAGCAGCATTGCAGCCGCTTTGCTCCAGCCAAAACGTGGCTCTACTCTGCACACATCATACGCCATACCAAGATGTTTCGCCAGTGCCACAGACTGGTTTTCATGACCGGCTCTGCCGTCACTGAGTATCAGCATACGTTCATTCATCGCCGCCACCTGTTGTGCATCCAGAACCACTGTGCAGGATATTTTCGGATCATCGACTCTATCGCTCGGGTATACTTTTGGGTCATAGCTGCAAGCTTCTCCTCTTTATCTGCTATCTCCTCCGCTTTGTATTCAACCGGTGTTTCCACATACATACGGTATTTGCCTTTGGACTCTCTTGCAATAAAAACGGGAACGACTGTCGGATCGAACTTGAGCTTGAGCATCGCCACAGAGGTGGTTGTCTCCGCAGGCATTCCAAAAAAGTCCACTTTGGCACTGTTGATCTCTCCGGCTTTCTGGTCGATAAGGAGCCCTACCGCTTCACCCGATTTCAGCGCCTTTGCCATCGCAACCATCGCCCTCTTTTTGCTTACGGCTCTGTTATCGTACTTGTTTCTGAACGGAACAGTAATATGTCTGTCAATAAGGCGGTTGTTCCCCTCTCTTCCGATTGCCAGCATCGGCAGTCCGTGTTTGGCAAGAAAATGCGCCGCCAGCTCCCAGTTTGAAAAATGTGCCGTAACAACGATCACACCGTTTTTGGCAGATGTTTTGATTTTCCTTAGCGCCTCTTGCGCCTCTTGGGCATTGACCACCGCTTTGTCAATATCGAACCGGTCTACAAACATCAGCAGTATCTCCGTTACGGTCTGGGAGAGCTCCACATAAACCTCTTTGGAGAGTGCTTCGATGTGTTCTGTGGAATATTGGGGAAATGCCGCAGCAAGATTCTCTATGGTCAGCGTACGCCTTTTGCTGTCTATCTTGTACAAAAGCAGTGCGATCTTCCGCATCAGCCAATAGAGCAGCCCTTCAGGCAGTATGCCGGCAAACCACAACAGTACTTTTACCAGTGCATACTCGATTCGCTCTTTCACATTCCGCCTTAAAAGTTAATGACTTATTTTATCGAAATATCCTAAAATCGACACGCTTTCACCCCTTTCAATTTAATTTGATATAATCACGACAACTAAACAGTAAAGGACAGATGCATAGTGATAGGAATCGTCGACTACAACATGGGCAATCTTGCCTCCGTCATCAATGCGTTCAAAAAGGTCGGTGCCGATGCCGTACTTGAGAGCGATCCGGAAAAACTGACACAGTATGACCGTCTTATTCTCCCCGGTGTAGGTGCATTCGGTGATGCCATGGCACACTTGGCAAGCAACGGTATGGATGAAGCGGTCATTGCCTTTGGAGCAAGCGGAAAACCCCTGCTTGGCATCTGTCTTGGTATGCAGTTGCTCTTTGAAAGCAGCGAAGAGTTCGGCACGCACAAGGGACTAGGACTCATCCCCGGCAAAGTCGTGGCATTTAATGAGAGCCGTTTTGATCATCCACTGAAAGTGCCGCATATGGGATGGAACGAACTGTTCCAAGCGAGCGGGGAGCAAGGAGCAGAGAGCAGTGAACTTTTTACAGGCTTACCTCAAGATTTCTATCTTTACTTTGTCCACTCCTACCATGCCGTCTGTGATGACACCTATGCCATCGGTAAAACCTATTACGGGTATGAATTTGTCTCAGCTGTACAGAATGAAAATGTCTTCGGCATCCAGCCTCACCCAGAAAAGAGCCATGAGAATGGTCTTAAAATCATAGAAAATTTTACAAAGTTATAGAGGAACATAAATGCAACCAAAAATTATCATAAAAGCATCGCCATGCGATGCATACCCCAACTCTTCACTCTTCACTCTTCACTCTTCACTCCATTTGACACGAGGTGTCAAATGACAATCCTCCCCGCTATTGATCTCAAAGACGGCAAAGCCGTCAGACTCTCCAAAGGCTTGATGGACTCCGCCAAGATCTACAGTGACGAACCGTGGCAGGTCGCCAAAAAGTTTGAGGAGCTTGGCTCCGAGTGGGTGCATCTGGTCGATCTCAACGGTGCCTTTGCCGGCAAACCGGAAAACCTCGAACAGATCAGAAAGATCCGTAAGCACTGCAACCTCAAGCTGGAGCTGGGCGGCGGTATCCGCGATGAGGAGACGATCAAGATGTATCTCGATCTCGGTATCGACCGGCTGATTTTGGGCTCCGTAGCGGTAAGAGATCCGGAGTTTGTCAAAGCAATGGCTGCGAAGTACCCCATCGTTGTCGGTATCGATGCGATCGACGGTATGGTGGCAGTTGAGGGATGGGCAGAGACTTCGGACATGAAAGCGACTGACCTTGCCAAAGCGTTCGCAGATTGCGGTGTGGAGGCGATCATCTGTACCGATGTGGGGCGTGACGGCATGATGACCGGTGTCAACATCGACTTTACCCTCTCTATCAAAAAGGCTTCCGGGCTCGAGACGATCGCCAGCGGCGGTCTGAAGGATATGCATGATATCAGGGCACTGATCGATGCAGGCATCGACGGTACCATTGTCGGTAAAGCCTTTTACGAAGGCACGCTCGATCTTCAAGAGGCATTTGAGGCAGTCCATGCACAATAGATATTATGAACTGACTGTCACACTCGATGCACAGTATGTCGATCTGATTGCCGACTTTATCATGAACCTCTATGATGACGGTATCGAGTTTGGCAAAGAGAAACTGATCCTCCGCAGCGAAGATGATTTAACTTTCGTTAAAGATGCCCTGCTATCGTTGGGCAGCGAGATCGAACCTCCCATCAAGATGGAGATAATGCTGGAAGAGAAAGAGAATGTGGACTGGATCAAGACCTATCAGGAGTCCATCCAGCCTATCGAAGCAGGAAAGTTTTACATCTTCCCAAGCTGGCATGCACCCAAAGAGGATCTGATCAATATCAAGATCGACCCGGCACTGGCATTTGGTTCCGGGCACCATGCTACCACATTCTCCTGTCTTCAGGCACTCAGCGACATCGTCAAACCCGGTGACAGTGTCATCGATGTGGGATGCGGTTCGGGTATCCTTGGACTGGCTTGTACCAAACTGGGTGCAACGGTAGAGCTTTGCGATACCGACCCGGTCTCTGTGACAAGCTGCGAGCAGAACTTTGCACTCAATGAGGCATCCTACAAAGCACTTTGGGAAGGTTCTGTTGACAAAGCGGACGGCACATACGATGTGGTCATCGCCAATATCATCGCAGATGTACTAAGAATGATCGCACCGGACCTGAAGAGAGCACTCAAACCCGGCGGGCACCTTATACTTTCAGGTATTTTAGATAAAAAAGAGACAGCAGTAGCAGAAACATTCAGTGACCTGTCGCTTCAAAGACGTATCCACAGGAATGAGTGGGTTACTTTAGTTTACACAAAGGACAGCAATGGCGAACAACCAAAATAACCAAAACCAGAATAACAACAATAATAACAATAACTTTTTCAATGACAACCCTCTGCTGGCATTTGCCATCTTCTCTATTGTCATCATCCTGATCTTCAAATCCTTTGTCGGAGACGGCGGAGGCAGCCTGAGTACTATGATGAATACGCAGAATGTCTCCCTGACCAAACAGGTCAAATACTCCGACATCAAAGCGAAGATCAAAGAAGGAACGGTAGAAAGTGTCAAATTGACACCAAGCAGTGTAGAGGCGATCAGTGAAGAAGAGGGACGCAAAATACGCTATGTAGCACAAAACGTACCCACCTATGACGAGACGCTCATTCCCCTGCTGGAAAAGAAAAATATCCCTTATGAGGGGATTGTAGGCAACAGTTTTATCTCCGAACTCATCAGCATGCTGCTTCCGATTCTTATCTTCTTTGCCATCTGGATATTTTTGGCAAAAAAGATGTCCAAAGGGATGGGCGGCGGTATCCTTGGTGCCGGGAAAGCCGACAAACTCATCAATTCCGAAAAACCCGATACCAAGTTTGACGATGTGCAGGGGGTTGAAGAGGCCAAAGATGAGGTCAAAGAGATCGTTGATTTCCTCAAGTTCCCCGAACGCTACATTGAACTGGGTGCGAAGATCCCAAAAGGGGTACTCCTTGTGGGTCCTCCGGGTACCGGTAAAACCCTGCTTGCCAAAGCGGTTGCGGGAGAGGCATCCGTGCCTTTCTTCTCTGTCAGCGGATCGAGCTTCATCGAAATGTTCGTCGGTGTCGGTGCCAGCCGTGTGCGAGACCTCTTCGCTCAGGCGAAGAAAGAGGCACCTGCTATCATCTTCATCGATGAGATCGATGCGATCGGCAAATCGAGAGCCTCCGGCGGACAGCTTGGAGGCAACGATGAACGCGAACAGACACTCAACCAGCTGCTTGCAGAGATGGACGGGTTCGGTACCGACACACCGGTCATTGTTCTTGCGGCAACCAACCGACCCGAAACACTCGATGCCGCGCTGCTGCGTGCCGGACGTTTTGACCGTCAGGTACTGGTGGATAAACCAGACTTCGAAGGTCGTCTTGCCATTCTCAAAGTCCACTCCAAAGATGTCAAGCTCGCCCCAAGCGTAGATCTTGAAGTGGTCGCCAAACAGACAGCAGGACTTGCAGGTGCCGACCTTGCCAACATTATCAACGAAGCGGCGCTTCTGGCAGGACGACAGAACAAAAAGCAGATCGAACAAGAAGATCTGCTTGAAGCCATAGAGCGATCCTTTGTCGGACTTGAGAAGAAAAACCGCAAGATCAACGACAAAGAGAAAGAGATCGTCGCCTACCACGAAAGCGGTCATGCCCTGATGGCAGAACTTACAGAAGGTGCCACACGGGTAACCAAAGTCTCCATCATCCCAAGGGGACTTGGTGCACTGGGCTATACCCTGCACCTGCCTGAAGATGAGGAGCGTTTCCTCAAACAGAAACATGAACTCATCGCAGAAGTGGATGTGCTGCTTGGCGGGCGTGCAGCCGAAGAGGTCTTCATCGGCGAGATCAGTACCGGGGCAGGCAACGACCTTGACCGTGCCACAGCAATCCTAAAAGATATGATCTCAGTCTACGGCATGACCGATGTGGCAGGGCTGATGGTACTCTCACGCAGCCAAAACTCTTTTCTTGGCGGCGGGGCGGTCAGCACAGACTACAGCGAGAAGATGGCAGAAGAGATGGATGCCTA
>JALVGO010000017.1 GCA_027029065.1 Sulfurovum sp. | reverse complement strand
TGTTAAGTTAAAATGATATTGGTATCGAGTGTGAAAATATCGGACATAAACTTGTAATTCCAAAATTTGACAATAAGATCTATTTTACTATCTCTGATGTTCAAGCTAAAAAGCTCTTTGATGTCATCTTGATAACACAGGATATATTTTTAAAGGTACCGGATCAAGTGGTCATATCTCCAGTACCGGCATAGATTTTCAATGGCGGAATATCAGATCTCTTGCCGGTGTACCCAAAATGAGACTTCATGATATACGGCACCTAATCGGCTTTATTGGGATTAACAGTGGTTACAGTTTGGAACAGATCGGATCTGTTTTAGGGCATACTTCTACAGCCACTACCAAACGCTATTCCAATATGAAAGTTGAAAGTGCTACAGAAGTACTGCGGAATATGTTTGACAGGTTTACAGAATAAGTATGATAGACTTCTGTTTTAAATAATCACTGGGCTATTAGATGGATATACCTACAAAAGAAGATATTTGTACCTTTGTAAAAAATGCTTGCTCTTCAACCTCTAATAGTGAACTCTATTTATGCACGATCGATAATCGTACAGCTCAAAGAATCAAAAAGATTATTCCAATTACATTGACTAATTATGATGTGGTTATTACTGAAGAATATGTAAGGCATGTTAGAAATGGTCATAAAGATGATCTCGAATATATATGCCTTATCCCTGAGATCATAGCTAATTTTGACAGAGTTAGTAAAAGTATTGAACCAAATCGCAGAACAAAAAGAACTGAAGTTTTTGTTGTATTTGAGAAGCGATACTCTAATGATATTGTCAAGCTTGTTAAGTTGAGAGATATGAGAAAAAAATGCTTGTCACTGAAAACGATATTTAGGAAAGATAACCGGTAGACCAAAAACTACCGGAAGGTTGATAGCTGTGGTTTGATGCCTTACTCTTTGAGTAATCCCCAAACTTACGTCTTACAACGG
This sequence comes from Sulfurovum sp., assembly GCA_027029065.1. The sequence continues at coordinate 16,132 of JALVGO010000017.1, read as the reverse complement.
ACGCTATCTGGTTTTACAATGACATTATAACATATTTCTTTTGGCTTATCAATGCAAACTATTTTTTTTACCTTGTACCAAAAAATAAAAATGTAAACTTAGTACACTTTTTAGTACAACTTGCTGTGTAAAAAGATGTATTTTGATGCACTTTGATGCATAGTAGTAAAAAGATGAGTTATTCAAAATAGTCGTTTATTGTCGATGTAGTGGGAATTTGTGCATCTTTATGCACGATTATGCATTATAGTAGGAGCGACGATAAGCCGGGTTCTGTCGTGGGTAGTTATTTATCTAGGCGTATTGTTGCCAATACGCTCAAGCGAAGCGCTTTTGCCCGAAGGCGTTGCAAGAGTTGTTACCATACGCTTCTTGCTGCGGACAGGGTTTACCTGGCTGCCCATGTTACCACAGGCACCGGTGAGCTCTTACCTCACCCTTTCACTATCACCGCCAAAGCGGCTACCTGCTTTCTGTTGCACTTGCCCTCGGATTACTCCGGCCATCCGTTAGATGGAGTCCTCTCTTGCGTGCAGCCCGGACTTTCCTCTCGCGGCACAATGCCACCAGCAACTACCTGTCGCTCCTGAGGGTGGATTATATCCAAGAAATTAAAAATTAAAAATTAAAAATTAAAAATTGGTGGTAAATTGAACAAAAATTTCTTCTTGATTTGCTGTAGATGTGAGGGTTGTTGAGAGGGAGCATACGATCAGTATGTGACCGAACAAACTCCCTCGCAGATGCAGTGAAGCAAGAAGAAAGAGGTTATTTCATTGCTTCTTGGGCATATTTTTTGCCAAGCTCATACGCTTTGAGGTTCGCCTCGTGTACCTTTTTGGGCACTTTTGAAAGCATTGTGTCAACAAGCAGTTTCTCTTCAAGTGCCTTGGTAAAGGTATTGGCAATTGCAAGGGCTACGACTGATTGGGTAATCACATTCCCAACTTCCTCTTTGGCGATCGTAATGATGGGAATCTCAACAATGTTCCACTTCTTTCTATCTTCCTCTGTTGGGTGTACTAGATTTGGCTCGACAACGATAGTACCACCCTCTTTTACGCCATCTTTGAAGAGTTGGTAACTCTTGTCAGCCACAGAGAGCATAAAGTTGATCTGCCCATCGATCGCATAGGGGTACCAAATCTCTTCATCATCAAGCTGGATATCAACTACGGTTGGACCGCCGCGCACTTGTGAAGTGTAGGTAGCCGTTTTGACGCCGAAACCGCCCTCTTTGATCTTTGCAGCCGCGAAAATCTCTCCAGCAAGAAGAACCCCTTGTCCACCAACACCGGTAAATCTCATTACAATTCTACTCATGGTTCTTCTCCTTATATTTTTTTCTCAAAATCATCTTGAGTGATCAATCCTCTCTCACCCTGTTGTGCTTTTTGAATCTCTTTATACATTTCACAATACTCTTTTGCTTCTGTATCTTGTTTCAATATGCCCGTTGGAAGATAGTTTTTTCTTTCCTCTTCAGGCATTGCATCCCATTTTTTCTTGGAAACGGTAATAGAGTCAATCCAGTCAAGGTTTGCCATAGCAGACTGCATTTTGTTCTTTCTACCAAGGTTGATATGACAGTTGGAGTTGATCTCTACAAAAGAGAATCCTTTGTGCTTGATCGCCTCCATAATTACTTTTTCCATCTTCTTTGGTGCATTTACTGTTTCTCTTGCAACAAATGAAGCACCCGAAGCAATGGCAAGCTCACACGCATCGAATGTCGGATCGATATTTCCAGCTTTTTGAGAAACTGTCCAGAACCCTTGTGGTGTAGTAGGCGAAGTCTGAGAGTTGGTCAAACCATAAATAAAGTTATTGATAAGAATCATTGTAATATCAATGTTTCTTCTGCACCCGTGAATAGTATGGTTACCACCAATTGCCAATGCATCCCCATCCCCTGCAACACATACTACATACTTATCGGGATTAGCAAGTTTTATACCGGTGGCAAACGCAACGGTTCTACCGTGTGTTGTATGCACTGTGTTAAAATCGACATAAGAAGAGAATCTTCCCGAACACCCAATTCCTGAGACCACACACATATCATCTTTGTTGATACCCAATTTATCAACTGCACGGATAAATGCTTTTAGAATTACACCGTCACCACAACCCCAACACCAAAGTGTCGGCATCTTTTCAAGTCTTAAATATTCGTCATAGTTAAATGCCATCTTAGAGCTCCTTTACTTTTTCGATAATATCAGCAGGTGAGAATGGACGACCGTTTGTCTTTGTCAGCTTCTCGATATCCCGTCTTCCCATACATCTCTGTACCTCTTCAAGATACTGACCTTGGTTGAGTTCAACAACCAGAACTTTGTCAAATTTCTGTCCAAGTTCGAACATTCTCTCTTCGGGAGACGGCCAGATGGTAATTGGTCTAAAGAGACCAGCTTTGATACCCTGCTCTCTAAGGACATTAACAGCCTCTTTGATTGCAAGCGATGCAGAACCGTAACCGATCAGAAGGATCTCGGCATCGTCAAGCATATACTCTTCGTTGCTTTCGATCTCATCTCTGTGCTCATCCACTTTTCTAAAGAGTCTGTCGATCAGTTTTCTACAAGTCTCGATCTCTTCAGTTGGGAATCCCATTGCATCGTGATGGAGTCCGGTAAAGTGATATCTATACCCTTCGTACATTGGATTCAGTACTGCAGGCTCATCCTGCGCAACACCGTATGGTTTATAATCTGCAGGGTCGCCTTCAAATTTCTTTCTTGGCTTAATACCCGCTTTTACTTCCTCAACAGTTGGAAGCATCGCTTTTCCGTGCATATGCCCCAATGTTTCGTCCAAAAGTACGAAAACCGGCTGCATGAATCTGTCTGCAAGGTTAAATGCTCTTACTGTTTCAGTATAACACTCTGCGAGTGTCCCCGCACATACAGTAATGGACTTATAGTCGCCGTGAGACGGGTTTTTCGCCTGAGCGATATCCCCTTGGGATACACGGGTAGGAAGACCGGTTGAAGGACCCCCACGCATAACATTGACAACTACTAGAGGCACTTCTGCCATCTGTGCCAGTCCAAGGTTTTCAGCTTTGAGTGAAATACCGGGACCTGATGTTGCCGTCAGTGTTCTTACACCCGCCATACCTGCACCGATCGCCGCAGCGACACCGGCAATCTCATCCTCCATCTGGATAGCTGTTCCGCCAACTTTTGGCAAAAGGTCTGAAATAGTATGCATGACTTCACTTGAAGGGGTAATGGGGTACCCTCCAAAGAATTTACATCCGGCATCTACCGCTGCGATCGCAGCCAGATCGTTACCACTTGAAATAATCTCTCTTGTTGCTGACATTAGTTTGCCTCCTTGTACTCATCAGGTAGTCTGTACCCGTTGTTTCTGATCGCTTCCTGTCTCTCTTTGGACGAATCGGTAAGTTTCGCGAACTTGTACTCTTTTTTCTCTGCCACATAAATAGCGAAATCTGGACAACAAAGTTCACACTCGCTACATCCGATACACGCTTCCGGTGCAATGACGCTAATCATTGCACCCAGTACTGAACTCGCCTCTGGTTGCATAGCCAATACACCTGCCGGACACGCGTCCACGCAGATATCACATGCTTTACATCGATCCGTATTGACCCATACCGGAGTATTTTCTGGAGCTGCCATTACTGCCATGTTTTCCCCTTTTTTAGTTATAGTTATTTCGTGAGATCACTAAGGGATATCCCTTATTCACTAAGTAAAGAATATCTTACTTTTTGTAAGGTACCTATGAATAAGTCTGAATTATTGGCAGCATAAGAGGGGTTGTTACTATTTGAAGCATCATTTTTACCCATACAAACAAGAGGATAATATTCTTTTTCCAAGGCAGCGGGATGTCTCTGCTGGCTGCAAAAGGCAAGATGTATCATTTGGTTACCAACAGACAATATACACTGCCTTGTATATCAGCAGGTATGCTGTACAGGTTGTGTAGTTACACACCTTACAATACAGAAAAGATTTATAGGGGAGTAATAAAATCAGATTGAGTATTTACTGATTTGAAAGCAGGCGGGGAGCCTGCTTTACAGATACTTATTTGGAAAGTACTTCTTTGACCGCTTTGCCAATGTCTGCAGGAGAGACAACGACTTTTACGCCTGCTGCTTCAAGTGCATCCATCTTCTCTTTTGCTGTACCAGCAGAACCTGAAACGATCGCCCCGGCGTGTCCCATTCTTTTACCTTTAGGTGCAGTTTGACCTGCGATGAAAGCAACAACAGGCTTGGTGATGTTCTCTTTGATGAACTTCGCCGCCTGAATTTCAAGATCTCCACCGATCTCACCGATCATGACGATCGCTTCTGTTTCAGGATCGGCTTCGAACATTGGCAACAGCTGTTTGTAGCTCAGACCGATGATCGGGTCACCACCGATACCGACAGCTGTTGTGATACCATACCCTTCTTTGACTACCTGATTTGCACCCTCGTAAGTCAATGTACCGGACTTGGAGATAAGACCGACGTTTCCTTTTTTGAAGATGTTCCCCGGCATAATACCGATCTTACACTCCTCAGCAGTGATGATACCGGGACAGTTTGGCCCGATAGTCATCATGCCGTGCTTCACTGCATAGGCTTTTGCCATCTGCATATCGCGCACCGGCGCACCCTCTGTAATGATCACCGCCAGTTCGATCCCCGCATCTGCCGCCTCCATGACCGCATCGGCAACGAATGCAGGCGGAACGAACACCATAGAGACCGTTGCACCGGTCGCATCAACCGCATCTTTTACTGTATTGAATACCGGCTTGCCAAGGTGCTCCTGTCCGCCTTTGTTCGGTGTCACACCGCCAACGATGTTCGTACCGTATGCAAGACACTGCTCGGCATGGAATGTACCTTCACTTCCCGTGAACCCCTGTACAATTACTTTTGTATCTTTATTGACCAGAATACTCATCTTACTTCGCTCCTTTTGCTGCTTCTACTGCTTTTTTCGCACCGTCTGCAAGGTCAGTTGCAGGAATCACATTTTCTATATTTGCATTGGCAAGAATCTCCGCCGCTTCTTCGGCATTGGTTCCGTCAAGTCTTACAACGACTGGGACATGGACATCGACCAGTTTGGTCGCTTCAAGAATACCGTTGGCAATTCTATCACATCTGACGATACCCCCGAAAATATTAACAAAGATCGCTTTGACTTTCGGGTTTTTGAGGATGATCTCAAACCCTTTTGCAACTGTTTCTGCGTTTGCCTTACCGCCAACATCGAGGAAGTTCGCAGGCGTACCGCCCATGTAGTTGATGGTATCCATCGTACCCATTGCAAGTCCCGCACCATTGACCATGCAGCCGATCTCACCGTCAAGTGCGATGTAGCTGAGTCCGTACTGTGCCGCTTCTCTTTCGTCAGGATCTTCTTCGGAGATATCTCTCATCTCTTCAAGCTCAGGATGTCGGTAGAGTGCAGAATCATCGAAGCCCATCTTGCCGTCAAGCGCAAGGAATTCGCCCGCACCGGTCTTGATAAGCGGGTTGATCTCGATCATCTCTGCATCTTTGTCCATATAGACCTTGAAGAGTTTGGAAGCGAACTCAATGAACTTGCGCTGTTCATTCTTGTCTGTAATCCCAAGACCAAAGACCAACTCCCTACCGTGGAAGCCTTGGAAACCAATCGCAGGATCAACCGCCACCTTGACGATCTTCTCAGGTGTCTCTTCAGCGACTTTTTCGATCTCCATGCCACCTTCGGTAGAAGCCATGATCACAGGCATCTCTTTGGCTCTATCGAGTACCACGCCAAGATAGAGCTCATCTTTGATATCCGCCCCCTCTTCAATGTAAACTTTCTGAACCAGCTTACCTTCTGGACCAGTCTGGTGCGTTACCAGTGTCATACCGAGAATCTCATCGGCAAGTGTTTTGACTTCATCGATTGACTTGGCAAGTTTTACACCACCGCCCAGTCCACGACCGCCTGCGTGGATCTGCGCCTTAACCACCCAAATGTTACCACCGAGTTCTTCTGCCGCTTTCACCGCCTCTTTGGGTGTATTTGCAACGATCCCTCTTGGGGTCGGTACACCGTACTGAGCAAAGATCTGTTTTGCCTGATACTCATGAATATTCATGCAGTCTCCTTTTTACAATAAGTTCCTTTATTATACGACTTACGCCGATAATATCCGGTTAATTGAATTATTATAAGGAGTGATTTGAGAAAAGTGGTAAAAAATTACACAGTTTTGTGGGAAAACAGGCAGAGAAAAGGCAGCTGGATGCTACCTTTGGTAAAAAAGTGAGCAATTATGCCTTTGGAGTGATCATCTCTTCAGGACGTACATACTTGTCAAACTCTTCAGCCGTAAGCAGTCCAAGGTTGATCGCTTCTTCTTTGAGGGTCGTACCGTTTGCGTGTGCCGTTTTGGCGATTTTTGCCGCATTTTCATACCCGATGTACGGATTTAGCGCCGTAACCAGCATCAGTGAATCGTTTAGGAATTTTTCAATCTTCTCTTCAATCGGCTGAATACCGACAGCACAGTTGACATCAAAACTTCTCATAGCATCTGCAAGCAGTCTTACCGACTGAAGGATATTGTAGGCAATGACCGGTTTGAATACATTGAGCTCAAAGTTCCCCTGTGAAGCGGCAAACCCAACCGCTGCATCGTTCCCCATCACCTGCACAGCTACCATGGTAATCGCCTCAGCCTGGGTCGGGTTGACTTTCCCGGGCATGATGGAAGAGCCCGGCTCGTTCGCAGGGATCTCGATCTCACCCAGTCCACATCTTGGACCGCTTGCCAGCCATCTGATATCGTTGGCGATCTTCATCAGGTTGGCCGCCAGTGCCTTGAGCGCGCCGGAGAGTACCACTTCCCCGTCATGTCCGGTGAGTGCATGGAACTTGTTTGGCTGAGAGACAAAGCCGTAGTCTTTTTCCATAAAGCTGTTCAGTTGAGCAGCCACTCTTTCGGAGAATTCAGGGTGGGAGTTCAGCCCCGTACCTACTGCTGTACCGCCGATGGCAAGCTCTCTGACGTACTTGAGTGCATCTTCAATCTGCTTGAGGTTGGTATCGAGCATCGCAACATACCCACTCAGCTCCTGTCCCAGTGTCAGCGGAGTCGCATCCTGCAGGTGGGTACGTCCGATCTTGACAATATCAGCAAAGGCTTCCGATTTTGCCTGAAGTGTCGCTTTAAGCTGATTGAGTGCGGGAATCAGGTTGTCTGTCACGGCAACCACTTCGGCAATACGCATCCCTGTAGGATAGGTGTCATTGGAGCTCTGTCCTTTGTTGACATCATCGTTGGGGTGTACCAGATACTCTTTGGTAAAGTCTCCGCCAAGAATCTCAGTCGCCTTGTTGGCAACCACTTCATTCATGTTCATGTTCGACTGTGTACCCGAGCCTGTCTGCCACACTACCAGCGGGAAGTTGTCATCAAGCTCGCCGGAAAGTACCGTATCACATGCTTTGACAATGGCATCTGTTTTGGCGTCGTCAAGACGTCCAAGCTCATTGTTCACAAGCGCACACGCCTTTTTGAGATTGGCAAACCCGTACACAACCTCCATGGGCATCTTCTCGGTACCGATTTTGAAGTTCTGTACCGAACGCTGTGTCTGTGCCGCCCAGTACTTATCTGCGGGTACCTGCATCTCACCCATAGTGTCTTTTTCGATTCTGTATTCCATCATATCTCCCTTTGTTTAGTTGAAAAAGTCATTTTTTCGGAGCACGGAAATGCCCTCTTTGATGCTCTCTACCGAGGTAGCGAACTTCGCTTTTGTCTCATCATCAAGCTTCATCTCGATGATCTTCTCTACTCCCTGCTTACCAAGAATGACAGGTACACCTACCGCAACATCACTATGTCCGTACTCACCCTCAAGCAGCGCTGAGGCAGCAACGACCACCTTGGCGTCATTGAGGATCGCTTCGACCATATAGGCAATGGCACGTCCAGGTGCATAATATCCTGATGTACCAAGATGTTTGACGATCTCCGCACCGCCGTTCTTGGTACGCTCGATGATCTCTTCCATATCTTTCTGACTCAAGAGCTCCGAGACATCGACTGAACCTACCTGTACCTCCTGCGGCAGCGGGATCATATGCTGTCCGTGGTCACCAATGACCAGTGTGCCTATCTGCCCGGCACCGTAACCGAGCTTGTTGTAGATCTGGTATGCCATACGTGCACCGTCAAGCGCACCTGAGAGTCCAACAATACGGCTGCGGTCCCATCCGGTCATCTGTCCAATGACATAGGTCATCACATCCAGCGGGTTAGAGACACAGATGATCACTGCATTGGGAGAGTATTTCATCACATCTTCGACGACACTTTTCATGATCTTTGCATTGATCATCAGCAGGTCTTCACGTGTCATGTCCCCTTTTCGAGGTACTCCTGCGGTGATCACCACAATATCACACTCACTTACATCCGCCGGAGACTGGGCAGCGGTAATGACTGTGCTGTTTGGCGCATAGTGTGTTGACTGGCCAATGTCGATCGCCTTGCCTTTGGCAACCCCTTCTGCAATATCAAACAGTACGATCTCACCGCACGTTCCCATCATACTCAAACTGAACGCAGCAGTCGCACCTACTGCACCTGCACCGATTATCCCTACCTTACGCTTTGTCATCTGCTACTTCTTCTCTTCTTCAAGTTCTACAAAAAAATCAAGTTCATAGAGCTTGTCTATCATCTCCTGTACCGATGCCACAGAGTTTTTAAAACGCTTCTGCTGTAGTGGTTTGAGGGTCATGTTGATCACTTGCTCCGCACCGCCTGCACCTATCATGACAGGCACACCGGAGACCACATCAGAGTAACCATAATCATTTTGGAGCAAAATAGCACAGGAGTGGATCTGGTTGGTATCTTTCAAGATCGCCTCTACCATCACCGTAGTCGATTTTGCAGGTGCATAGTAGGCTGAACCGTTGCCAAGCAGATTCACGATCTCTGCACCGCCGTTACGCGTTTTTCTAACGATCTCACCGATCTCTTCAGAATCAAGCAGATCCTCAATAGGCACACCCGCAACGGTGGTAAACTTTGGAAGCGGCACCATTGTATCACCGTGTCCGCCCATCACAGTAGCACGGATCTGACCTGCACCATATTCGAGCTTCTCATAAATGAAGTGAGCCATACGCGCCGCATCAAGGATACCCGCCATCCCCATCACACGTTCTCTCGGGAAGCCGGTATATTTGAGTGCCACATAAGTCATCACATCCAGCGGATTGGAGACCACAACAACAATGGCATCGGGAGCATGCTCTTTGATCTCCTTGGCATAGTTCTTTACGATCTCCGCATTTTTCAACAGGAGATCATCCCTGCTCATACCCGGTGTTCTGGGAGCTCCTGCAGTAATGATAACTACATCGGATTCTGCCATATCTTCAGGGCCTTTTGCAGCCTTTACGATGGTATGCTGGCGTGCCGCATTGGCAGCCTGAGACATATCGAGCGCCTTTCCTTTTGCAACATCATAATTTCTGCCGCGCAGCACAATATTATGACATGCACCGTTCATAGCAAGAATGAACGCAACTGTAGAACCGAAGTTCCCCGTACCAATGACTGTGACTTTTTTACCTTTTGCCATGTCTATCCTTTTGAGTGAGATCATAGGACCGACTTACCAGCAAAACATCATTCATAACTTACAATTAAGTTATCAAAAACATTTTGCAATGCCAATGAAGTCTTTGTGTCCTATAGTATTAGTGGATGTTTATTTTATCATAAAGTGTGTTACACAGAGCAAAAATGCCCTGTGTGAAGAGGAAAAAAGCGCTAAATGCTACTTTTTGGGTAGATATACCTGCAATTAGATTGCATCGATGATACTGTTGAGTGTTACAGACGGTCTCATTGCAATCTCAGCTTTTGCGTCATCCGGATGGAAATATCCGCCAATATCCTTAGGACTTCCTTCTGCAGCAAGAAGCTCTTCAATGATCTTCTCCTCATTCTTAACCAGTGCATCCGCAACCGGTGTAAACTTCTCTGCAAGTGCTGTATCAGCAGTCTGTGTACTAAGTGCTTCCGCCCAGTAGCGTGCTACCCAGTAGTGAGAAGCTTTGTTGTCCGGCTCACCACATTTTCTGCTTGGTGCCTTGTCGTTGTCGAGGTAGCCTTCGTTAGCTTTGTCGAGCGCTTCTGTCAAGACACCGATCTTGGCATCTTCTGACTTCTGATACTCCATTCTGAGTGACTCTGCCAATGCCAAGAACTCACCAAGTGAATCCCATCTGAGGTGACCCTCTGCTAGGAACTGATCGACATGCTTAGGAGCCGAACCGCCCGCACCTGTCTCAAAGAGACCACCACCAGCAAGAAGAGGTACGATAGAGAGCATCTTAGCAGAGGTACCAAGCTCAAGGATCGGATACATATCTGTCAGGTGGTCACGCAATACGTTACCGGTAACGGAGATCGTATCTTTCCCTGCTCTAACTCTTTCGTTGGTATAGCGTGTCGCTGCAGCCACATCCATGATCTTGATATCAAGCCCTGTTGTGTCGTGCTCTTCAAGATACTTGTTGACCTTTTTGATCATTTGGGCATCGTGTGCTCTGTTCTCATCAAGCCAGAAGATTGCAGGGTTGCCTGTGAGTTTTGCTCTCTCAACAGCAAGTCTGACCCAGTCTCTGATCGGAATATCTTTCGCACGGGACATTCTCCAGATATCACCCGCTTCTACTTCGTGCTTCATCAGTACATTACCGTTGGCATCTACCACTTCTACCACACCATCTTCAGGAATTTCAAATGTAGTTGGGTGAGAACCGTACTCTTCTGCTTTTTGCGCCATCAGACCTACGTTGGAGACATTACCCATTGTTGTAACATCAAACTGTCCGTTTTTGACACAGTCAGCAACCATCTCTTCATGGAACATCGCATAGGTAGAGTCAGGGATAACCGCAACACACTCAAGTGCATCACCGTTTCTGTCCCACTGCTTACCGCCCTCTCTTACCACAACAGGCATAGAAGCATCGATAATGATGTCATTTGGCGCATTGAAGTTGGTTGTTCCTTTATCAGAGTCAACCATTGCGATCTTAGGAGAGTCTGCATCGACCACTGCCTGGAATGCCGCTTTGATCTCAGCCTCTTTTTCGTGTCCTGCGATCTTCTTCTCAAGGTCTGCCATACCAAGGTTCGGGTTGACACCAAGCTCTTTAAAGAGGTCTGCATATTTTGTAAATACCTCTTCAAAGAAGACTTCAAATGCATGACCGAACATGATAGGATCAGAGATCTTCATCATCGTCGCTTTAAGGTGGATAGACCAGATTACACCCTTCTCTTTTGCCTCATCGATCGTTTTTCTGATAAACGCTCTGAGTGCTTTGGCTGACATAAATGTACCGTCAAGGATCTCACCGTCAAGTGCATCGACAGATTTGAGCTCTTTACCGTTGAGCATGATCTTTACCGTCTGTGCCTTCTCAATGGTTACTGACTGCTCGTTACCGTAGAAGTCACCATTTCCACCCATGTGCGCAACATACGCTTTGGAGTTTTCAGCAAACGGCTTGAGTCTGTGTGGGTGTTTTTGAGCATAATTTTTTACCGCTTTGGCAGCACGTCTGTCTGAGTTACCCTCTCTAAGCACAGGGTTTACCGCAGAACCGAGACATACACTGTATTTTGCCTGAATCTCTTTCTCTTCAGCTGTTTCAGGATTTTCCGGATAATCAGGAATATCAAAGCCCTGAGACTGAAGCTCTGCGATACAGTCTTTAAGCTGACCGACAGATGCAGAAATATTTGGAAGTTTGATAATGTTTGCTTCAGGTTTGAGAACGATTTCTCCCAGTTTTGCAAGCTCGTCTTCTGCTTTACCCATGGCAGCGAGTACACGTCCTGCAAGAGAGATATCTACCTGCTCCACATCTACACCCGCTTCATTAGCGAATGCTTTTACGATTGGGAAAAGCGAATAGGTCGCCAGTGCCGGTGCTTCATCGATTTTTGACCATAGAATCTTAGGTTTGGACATAGTCAGTTCCTTTTAGTATTGAATTGTTTTGTAGTGGGAGTGTAACATGATTTTCATCTAACATATATAAAATCCTATTTATTTATAAATTGCAACCCTATTTTCTGTTTCCAAATGATACAGAGCAAAGAGATAGCATTTCATATCAATTGTTTTATTACTGCCTATACCCTGTTACAAAATGTTACTAAACAGAATATTTGTTTCTTACATTTCTATTAATACCTCTTCTCTGTAGGCACCGAGTGCTTTTGCCTCCTCAAGGATCATCTCACTCACCTTGAGCCGGCTCTCTATGATCACGTCGGCAAGTTTGGATTTTATATGCAACTCCAACGGACGTTTCCCCGGATGGCGCTCTACCAGACACATCAACTCCTCTACTGTTCTCGCATCAGGCATCAGGTTGAGCGCCAAAATCAGCGGCGGCTGTTCAGGTTCGGGGGTGTGCTTGACCTCTTTTTTGACCTTGACCTTCTCCTTTTTGGCATCTTTGAGCGATTCGATCTTGAGGATGTTCATCCTAGTAAAGTCGCCATCTTTAGTGATCTTGACCTTAAAAGCGATCGGTTTGGTCATATCGAAATCCTCTTCAAGCTCTCTGATCCTGTCTTCAAAGAGCATCAGCTCAATGTTGCCATGCAGATCCATGATGTTGGCAATACCGAACTTGTTGCCTTTTTTGGAGATCTTTTCGGTGATACTCTCGATCTTCCCGATGAAGAGCGCTTGTGAGCCGTCTGCCAGATCATCGATCTCCGAGCTGAGTGTGTAGCTGATACCTTCAAGCGTTTCACGATATTTGTCAAGCGGATGCCCAGAGACATAAAAGCCCAGTGACTCCTTCTCCATCTCCAGTATCTCCATCGGCTCAAACTCATCCATCTCTTTAAGCTCCAGTGAGACATGGGTCATCTCCGCTTCATCGCCAAAGAGTGACCCCACGGCCATCTTTTTGGCTTCGCCTGCTTTTTTGGCTGCCTCGACGATCTCTTCGACCTGCATCAGCATCGCTTTGCGGCTGTAGCCAAAGCTATCAAGCGCCCCCGCTTTGATGAGTGACTCGATCACTTTTTTGTTGACCTTGCTCTGGTCGATACGGGAGATAAAATCACTCAGATCAGCAAACGGCTCCTCTCCGCGCGCTTCGATGATAGAGTGGATAGCAATATCCCCTGCCCCTTTGATCGCTGCCAGTCCGAAGATGACCACCTCGTCCCCATCGATATTGTGCGCTTCAAACTCCTGTCCGGAGCGGTTGATATCGGGCGGGAGGAGTCTGATCCCCATCCGCTTGAGCTCATCGACATACTTCACCACCTTGTCGGTGTTGTTGCGTTCGAGGGTGAGCATCGCCGCCATAAACTCGGTGGGGTAGTAGTGCTTGAGGTAGGCGGTATAGTAGGTAACCATCGCATAGGCAGCCGAGTGCGATTTGTTGAACCCGTACCCGGCAAACTTGACGATCAGGTCGAAAAGCTCTGCCGCTTTGGCACGGTCAAACCCTTTTTTCTCTGCCCCGTCGGCAAACTCCCCTTTAAGCTTGTCCATCTCCTCTTTGATCTTTTTTCCCATCGCCCGTCGCACCAGGTCTGCCCCGCCGAGGCTGAAGCCCCCGATCGTCTGCACGATCTGCATCACCTGCTCTTGGTAGACGATGACCCCGTAGGTCGGTTTAAGTATCGGCTCAAGTTCAGGGAACATATAGGTGATCTCCGCCCTGCCGTGCTTCCGCTCTACGAAGTCCTCAAGCATCCCAGACTCCATCGGTCCCGGACGGTAGAGGGCAAGCATCGCGATGATGTCTTCAAAGCCCGAAGGCTTGAGTTTCTTTGCTAGATCCTGCATCCCAGAAGATTCGATCTGAAAGAGCCCGAGTGTCTCACCGGTGGAGATATACTCATAGATCTTCGGGTCTTCGATGTTCTCCTCAACAAAGTTGATCCGCTTGCCGTGGCGTTTCTGCACCAGTTGCAGCGCCTCTTCGATGACGGTCAGGGTCTTGAGCCCAAGGAAGTCGAACTTGATCAGGTCGACATCCTCGACATACTTCCCGCTGTACTGCGTCGCCAGCGTATCAAGCCCCGTCGGTTTAAAGAGCGGTGTCTTCTGCCAGAGCGGTTCGTTGGAGATCACCACCCCCGCTGCGTGCGTACCGGCATTGCGGTTGAGGCCCTCAAGAGCCAGTGCGTACTCCCAGACCCGTTTTGCCTGCGGGTCGCGTTCAAGTAGCTCCTTGATCTTTGGCTCCTTCTCATACGACTTCCTGAGATCGATCCCCAACTCATCGGGGATCAGCTTTGCCATTGCATCGGCTTTGGCATACGGCATGTCAAGTACCCGCGCAACATCGCGGATGACCCCTTTGGCAAGCAGCTTACCGAAGGTGATGATCTGCGCGACATTGACCCGCCCGTACTTCTCTACCACATAGTCGAGTATCTCCTGCCTACGCGCCTGACAGAAGTCCATATCGATATCAGGCATACTTACACGCTCAGGGTTGAGAAATCGTTCAAAGAGCAGCCCGTAAGGCATCGGGTCAATATCGGTGATCTTGAGCGAATAGGCCACCAGCGACCCCGCCGCAGACCCCCGCCCCGGTCCTACAGGGATACCCATATCCTTGGCAGCCTTCACAAAGTCCCATACGATGAGCATATAGCCGGGGAACTTCATGTTGTTGATGATATCGATCTCCACCTGAAGCCGGTCGCGGTACTCCCGATGCTTCTCTTTGGGCACGATCTTCAGACGCTCCTCAAGCCCTCTTCGCGACTCTTCGATGAAGAGTGCTTTGTCATTCTCCAGCGAGTACTCTTTGTCCGGTTCAGGCAGCTCCAGCCCAATGTCCGCCGCCCGCTCTCTGGCGAACTTGAAGTTGGGCGGTGTCGGGTTACCCAGTTTGATCTCAAGGTTGCACTTGTCGGCGATCTCCTGTGTATTTTCGATCGCCTCGGGGATGTCGGCAAAGAGTTTTGCCATCTCTTCGGGTGATTTGACATAAAACTCATGCACAGAGTGGCGCAGACGGTTGGGGTCGTCGTAGAGTTTGTTCATCGCGATACACATGAACGCCTCATGCGCATCGGCATCTTCGGGGTTGGTGTAGTGGGTATCGTTGGTAGCGACCACTTTGATGCCCGTCTCTTGGCTTAGCTGCAATATCTGTTTGTCGATACGGTGCTGATCGCCGATGCCGTGACGCATGATCTCAAGGTAGAAGTCATCGCCAAAGAGCTCTTTGTACTTCAGCGCTACCCGTTTTGCTTCTTCATACCCCTTTGCGCCGAACTTCACATTCCGTTCTGAGAGGTTCAGATGCCAGTTGACCTCCCCTTGCAGACACGCCGAAGAGCAGATGAGCCCCTCTGCATGATCCTTGAGCAGATCCCAGTTGATCCGTGGGTAGTAGTAAAATCCTTCGATGTAGGCTTTGGAGGAGAGGAACATAAGGTTTTTGTAACCCGTCTCGTTCTTGGCATAGAGACAGAGGTGAAACCGTTGCCGTACTGACTTGTCCCCCAGTTCTGGCTGGTTGTGCACATAGGCTTCCATCCCGATGATGGGTTTGATCCCCTCTTTGCGCATGGTGTTGTAGAAGTCGATGGTACCGAACATATTGCCATGATCGGTCATCGCCACCGAAGTCATCCCAAGCTCCTTGACCTTCTTGGCAAGCGCCTTGATCTTGTTGGCACCGTCAAGCAGCGAGTACTCGGTGTGGAGGTGGAGGTGGGTGAATTGGGGTTTTTTATTTGGCTCTTGGGACATCTATGGTTTTCCTTCTATTTTTTATAGTAGTATTATCGGCAACATATACAGTCACTCTTCACTGTGGCAAAGCCACCATGTTACTCATTTCTAATTCCTAATTCCTAATTCCTAATTCCTAATTCCTAATTCCTAATTTTACTTGAATATAGCAGAGGTTTGGTGAAATTGGGTTGAAGCGTGAACGTTAAATAAGGTAATTGAACCCTCTGAATAACCCCACTTCTCCAAAGGAGTGGATTGATTTGTGCATTTCATAGAGTTACCCATAAGATTTTATTATCAGTTTCTTCGTTTTTTGAAGGAAACTCGCTCATATTCTGT
>JALVGO010000016.1 GCA_027029065.1 Sulfurovum sp. | reverse complement strand
ATGACGATCTTTCCGTCAACATCATAGTGTGCTATGTACGCTTCTATGAGTCTTTCAAGTCTTGTATCTTCCAGTGTTGTCGCCTTTTTGAGCGGGAACTTTCTAAAAAAGGGTGCAGGCATGATGGAGGTGTCGGTTGAGGGGTGTTTGAGATAGGCAGCCATCTTCTTTTTGATCGTCTCTTTGGAGGCGTAGCGCATCAGGTAGCGGCGGTAGATCATCTCTGAGGGGATCTGCTGGGCTTGGTGGCATGAAAGACACCCTTTTTCCAAAGCCGATGTGCTGTTTTCTTGGGCGTATGCCATGCTTATTGTGCCAACTATGGCAATAATCATATAAAATCTTTTGTATATCATGCTTTGCTCCATGTGATGATGACCTCTGTACCCTCATGCCGTTTTGAGCGGAATGTAATCTTAAACTTGTAGTTGTCGATAACCTGATGGACGATGTCCAGTCCGATGCCAAAGCCGCCTTCACTGCTGTTGGCACGCACGAAGCGGCGGTGCACCTGCTTTAGAGTCTCTTCATCCATCCCTTCACCGCTGTCTACGATATGTAACGCCTCTTGTGAAAGGGTGATGAGAAGATCACCGCCGGCACGGTTGTACTTGATGGCATTGGAGAGGAGGTTGTCGATGAGCCTGAGTGCATCGTCCTGATCCATCGGTATTACTACATTATCAGCTATCTCTGTTGTAAGCTGCAGCTGTTTTGCCGAGATAGCAGCGGAGAAGTAGGCGATACGCTCATGCAGTAGTGCCGAGATATTCAGAGGGCGGATATCGCGGTGGTAGGCATGGTTAAGTTTGAGATAGGTAAGATCATCGTAGATACGGCTGATAGTCTTAGAGGCGATCTCGATGCGTTGCATCTCCTCCTTGGCTCTTTCGCACTTATGTAGGGCGTGTATCAGCTCCAGATTGGTCAAAATGGTGCTTACGGGCGTGTTGAGTTCATGGGTAGTATCTTGGATAAAGCGGTTCATCATCCCGATCGCATCCCGCATCGGAGCGATAAAGAGACGCCCCAGAAAGTATCCGAGTATCACAAAAAAGATCCCCGCAGCGATCATGAAAAGTACTATATTCTCCCGTAGCTTGGAGAGTGCTGCTTCATCCACCGGTGTACCCAAAACGATAGAGACAACACCAAGATAGTAGGGTTCGATTTTTCTCGTATAGAAAAGTGTGCCGTTGTCTATCTGATACTCTTTGTCAAACTGAAATGATGTGGGCAGTGAGAGGTTGGATGCGACCGGTTTTCGATCCATATTGATGAGCGCCGTTTTATACGGTGCATGAAGTTTGAGGGTCAAGGTTTTAGAGAAGGTTTTGTGCAGTGCGATCAACTGATGGTGTATACGCTCCCCCTCCTGTTTCATCTGCTGATGCTGTTTGTCGATGAGGTGGTGTTTTTCAAGCGTATAAAAGATGGCAGCACCAATGGCAAACAACACAAAAGTAGAGAGAAGATAGATCGTCAAAAAGCGGTAGAGGCTGCGTTTTTCACTATGGTACAAAGCGGTATCCTACATTTTTGATGGTCTCTATCCTATCCTTGCCAAGGTAGGCACGCAGTGTTTTGATATAGGTGCGTAAAGAGCCGGCACTTGGAGACTCGTCATACTCCCAGAGTGCATGGTTGATCTGCTCATAGCTTAGAAGATGGTTTTGGTGCTCCAGCAAAAGTGTCAAGAGTTTTGCCTCTTTTTGTTTCAGTGTGACACTTTGGTCTGCGATCTTGAGTGTAAACTCTTCAGGGTAGTAGCGTATCGTTTCATCGATGTCGATGTAGCTTTTTCGCTCTCCGTATGCCTTGCGCAGCTGCGCTTCGATGCGTACCAGCAGCTCCTTGAGCGCGAAGGGTTTGCGGATATAGTCATCACATCCGGCATCAAACCCTCTGCTGACATCCTCGACACCGTGCAGAGAGGTGATAAAGATTGCAGGACGCGTGTCCCCCTCCTTGCGAAGTTCTGTAAGCAGGTCAAACCCATTTTGGTACGGCACCTTGAT
>JALVGO010000015.1 GCA_027029065.1 Sulfurovum sp. | reverse complement strand
AGAAAGTGCTGGTGCGGTTTTTGGAACTTGCTGACAAAGAGCGGACATTGCTACACGAGTTAGCAGATGAGAAGCAGCGGCTTTCACAAGCATTTCTCGATAGAACCATACAACAAAACAAGGAAGATTGATCATGCAAAAAACAACCCAGGAGACCATCAACAACATTGTCTGGAGAGCCTGCGATACCTTTAGAGGTACGATGGATAGTAGCGAGTACAAGGATTATGTTCTGACGATGCTGTTTGTGAAGTATTTGTCTGACTTCTACAAAGAGAAGCTTGAAGAGCTGCATGAGAAGTATAAGGGCAATATGGAGCGCATAGAGAAAAGTCTGAAACGTGAGAAGTTTGTGTTCGATGAACGCTGTACATTCGACTATCTGCTTAAACACAAAGAAGCCCCCAATATCGGAGAGATCATCAACAAAGCATTGGAGCGCATCGAAGAGGACAACTGGGAAAAACTGGAGGGGATCTTCCGCAATGTGGACTTCAATTCCGAGACCAAGCTGGGCGGTACCAAAGAGCGTAATGCTATTCTCAAGCATCTGCTGGAGGATTTTGCCAATGAGAAGCTGGATTTGCGTCCGTCTATGCTGAAGGGAAATGATGTTATAGGGGACGCCTATGAGTATCTTATCTCCCATTTTGCAAGTGATGCGGGGAAGAAAGGGGGAGAATTTTTCACCCCGAGTTCTGTTTCTACTTTGCTCTCGAAACTGGTTGAAGCCCAGGAGGGTGACCGCATTTACGACCCGACATGTGGCTCGGGTTCGCTGCTTATTAAAGCCTCCAAAGAGGTGGGCAATGAAAACTTCGCCATCTACGGGCAGGAGAAAAATGGGCAGACCCACGCCCTGTGTAAGATGAATATGTTTCTGCATGAGATCAACGATGCCAACATCGCCTGGGGCGATACCCTGCGCAACCCGCTGCATATCGAAAACGACCATCTTATGAAGTTTGATGTCGTCGTCGCCAATCCGCCCTTTTCACTCGACAAGTGGGGTGCGGAGGATCTGGCAGATGACAAGTATGGCAGATTTAAGTACGGTTTGCCCCCCAGGAGCAAGGGGGACTACGCTTTTGTCGAGCATATGCTGGCAAGCCTCAATGCCGAAGGGCGTATGGGGGTGGTCTTGCCTCACGGTGTGCTCTTTCGAGGGGCGAGTGAGGGGAAGATACGAAGAGGGATCATCGATGACAACCTGCTCGATGCGGTCATCGGGCTGCCGGCAAATCTCTTTTTCGGTACGGGGATTCCTGCGACGATACTGATCTTCAAAAAAGGCAGACCGACTACCGATGTGTTGTTTATCGATGCGAGTCGTGAGTTTAACAAGGACAAAAATCAAAACAGCATCGATGACGCACACATCGCCAAAATACTTGACACATATAAAAACAGAAAAGAGATAGAGAAGTACAGCCATATCGCCACCCTCGAAGAGATACGGGAAAACGACTACAATCTCAACATCCCCCGCTATGTCGATACGTTTGAAGAGGAGGAACCTGTCGATATCGAAGCGACCAAAAAGCGGATCACCGAGATAGAAGCGGAACTCTCCGAAGTGAAACAGCAGATGCAGGTGTATCTGGAGGAGCTTGGGTTATGAGTGAGATACTTTTGTACAGAACGCCCAACGATGATATCAGGCTTGAAGTTCTTATACAAGATGAGACGATATGGCTCACGCAAAAGCAGATAGCTGAGCTTTTTGGTGTAAAAATACCTGCTATTTCCAAGCATATTAAAAATATATATGAGAGTGGTGAACTTGACGAAAAAGTGGTTGTTTCCAAAATGGAAATAACCACTCAACACGGTGCTATTGAAGGAAAGAAACAAAAAAAAGAGGTCAATTTTTACAATCTTGATATGATTATTTCCATAGGTTACCGTGTCAACTCCATACAGGCGACCCAGTTTCGCATTTGGGCGACCTCTGTTTTGAAAGAGTATATCATCAAAGGGTTTGCGATGGATGATGAACGGCTCAAAAACCCTGACAACCCTTTTGG
>JALVGO010000014.1:12475-17170 GCA_027029065.1 Sulfurovum sp. | reverse complement strand
GTAGGAAGTAGGAAGTAGGAAGTAGGAAGTAGGAAGTAGGAAGTAGGAAGTAGGAAGTAGGAAGTAGGAAGTAGGAAGTAGGAAGTAGGAAGTAGGAAGTAGGAAGTAGGAAGTAGGAATGATAACACTTTGCAGGCTTGTGGCAACCTTAAATAGCATAGTTTTTTGCATGTTTGATAAAAGCGTTGTGCAACAACGCATACCACAATTCCTCATTCCTCATTCCTCATTCCTCATTAAAAAACAAGGAGCCCCCCTTGTTTTTTAAAACCATCGACTTCTCCAAATATTCCAGCATCAAGATCGGTCAGCCCGAAGAGGTACTGATGATAGAAAAAGGCGATACGATTCCCGCCGACAGATACCTCATCGGCAGGGCAAACAACCTGCTCATCTCCCCTGCACCCCCGCCACTGATGATGCTCTCCAAAGATTTTGCCTACATCACACCGCTTGAAAACGGACTGCTTGAGATCGGTGCGGCAATGCCCACGGGGCGCATCATCTCTTATGCAAAAAAAAATGACATAGGCGGTTTTGAGTTCTGTGCCAAACTCCCCGGCACCCTTGGCGGTATGCTGGCGATGAATGCAGGGGTCAAAACGTATGAGATATTCAATATACTGCATAGTATCAAAATTGATGGCAGATGGGTAGATAAGGATAAGATTGTACATGGGTACAGATTTGCCAAGCTCGGCGGGGTAGCAACCGCTGCCAGATTTAAAATACAGCAGGGATTTTCAGAGGACCTTCTGCAAACACTCCTCTCTTTACGTACCAATCAACCCCATGACCCCAGTGCCGGTTCGGCATTTAAAAATCCGCCAAACGATGCAGCGGGCAGACTGATAGAAGCAGTGGGATTAAAAGGGTATAGAAAAGGGAATATGGCATGGAGTGACATCCACGCCAACTTTCTTGTCAACCTTGGCAACGGAAGCTATAAGGATGCACTTTATCTCATCGTCCTTGCCAAAGAGAAGGTATACAGCCGTTTTCACATTCAGCTTGAAGAGGAGATCAAGCGTCTATAGGCTGTCTGCTACTTTCCTGTACAGCGCACACAACGAATATAGTTTGACTCTCTTCTGTTTCGTGCATACCGGTAGGCATCTGCAGGGAAAACAGCATAGTATTTACCTTCAAGTGCCGGTGTAGATGTCCAGAAATCACGGTCTCTAAAGTGCTGGAAGTGCTGTCCTGCATGCTGATGTATCTCCATCAACTCATCCGCTGTCGGCAGTCGCCAGTCACTGTAGCCTGCATAGTTGAGTCTTTGGCAGTACTGCACTGCATACCCTTCGGTTCCTGCTTTGCCAAAAGAGCGGTTATGTATATAGGCACCATCTTCAGCATCGGTATAGGCTGCATCCTGCCACATGAGTTTGGTATCCCGGTCAACATAGACTGTATCGGTACTGCATGGTGACACAACCGGTGCTACTTTTGATGAGGCAGGCGCAAGATCTCCACCTGCGATTGCCAAAACTGTTGCCAGGAGTATCCCCACCCCTACTGCTGCTTTTTTCATTGATTTCTCCTTATTACCCAATAGTATTCAATATAGTAATATAACCTTTCTAAACTACAGCTAAATTTTCAAGCTCTTGTACCTTTATGGATGAATTGTAATGGGTGTACCGTTGCGTACTCCCTGCCACAACTGAAGCATTTTCTTGTTGGGAACCGCCATACAGCCCTCTGTCCAGTCATGTGAAAGTGTATAGGCATCCCCTCTTCCGTCTGCATTCCATTTTGGCTGTCCGTGTATGGTAATGTACCCGCCGGGATTGACACCATGTGCCTTGGCTCGTGCCTTGTCTGCGGCATTAGGGTAGGAGATCATCAAAGAGCGGTAGAGCCTTGGGTCACACTTTTTCCGTACAATCGTGTAGGAGCCCTCCGGTGTCCGGTAGTCTCCTGCGCTTATTTTGTTTCCTTTGTCTCCGTTCTTTCCAAGAGACATGCGGGACTCAAACACTTTTTTCCCGTTGCGGTACCCCTCCATCAGACGTTTTGACTTATAGGCAACCAGACGGTCAATCATCTGATCCTGTCTGATTTCTGCTCCTTTTGCCAATTGGCGCAGACATTCACGTGTCTCATAGGGTGTTTTATCAACTTTTCCATAGTAAGTAGGCTTCCCACACCCTCCAATAAACAATGCCGCCACAATACCTGCAAAACCAAAAAGTTTTATCTTCATGCACTCTCCTTTTTAATCAAATTTTACACAAAAAAGACTATCCCCAGTCCTCATGCTGTTCTTTTCGTCGGTGTTTCTCTTTTTTGTAACTGCTTGCATTTTTGAGCTTTTGCAGACGGTTCAGGTTGCTCATCTCCGCCTCCCTGATATCATCCAGCATGCTGTCATCAAACGCCTCACTTGCACATGTTTCACGATACAGCCGTTCCACATACTCCTTTAGACGCTGATGATACTCCGACTCAAGACGCACGGCTTCTCGCTGTTCAAGCCTCTCTTTTAGCTCCGTAAATTTTGCAACGAATGCTTCTGAAGTACTCTTCCCATCCCGAAACATACGAAAAAGATTTTTCCCGATCTTCTCAAGCTCAGTCATGTACTTCTGCCGGTTAAATTTGTCAATCTGTTTTTGTGTATACCTGCTAATCGTACATCTCCCTACTTAATGGTTACGGGAACCCCTTCCCGCACTGCATACCACAGCTGTTTCATGGCACTGTTTGTCACTGCTACACACCCCTGTGTCCAGTTGTGCGCCAATGTATAGTCGTCACCGTGTCCGTCAGCATTCCATGTCGGCTGGGCATGGATCGTGATGCTTCCACCGGGGTCTACACCACGGCGTTTTGCTGCTTCAATATCTTCAGGTCGAGGGTAGGAGATACAGAGTGAACGGTAGTATTTTGGTGAACAGAGCTTACGGTGTATCCAGAATGTTCCTTCGGGTGTACGGTAGTCCCCTTTCTGCTGTTTTTGTCCCAACGGATTTTTGCCAAGCGAGACAGGGAAGGTCGCCTGGACTTTACCATTTCGGTAAAGATACATCTTGCGCACTTTCTTCACAACGACAATATGGTCTATTTTGGCAGCCTCGTCAAAGTCTTCTGCCTCTATGAGCTCTTTTTTGCACTCTTCAAGGGTATAACGGTTGTTTTTGACCTCAGGCTGGGAACAGGCACTGAAAAAAAATGGTACTGCCAGAAGAATAATAGGTATCAGGCGTGGTATATACATGGAAGGATTGTAACAAAATTACAATTAGAGGGTCTTAAGAAGTAAAAAAATCGAGGCTCAGACCCGAAGGTCTGAGAAGGTTACGCGTTGGCAGCAGCTTTTGCAGCTTCGATTGCCTCTTCGTAGTTTGGCTCTTGAGTGATCTCAGGAACAACCTGCTTGTAAGTCACTTTACCGTCTTTTCCAATAACGAAGATCACACGTGCAAGCACACCTGCAAGTGGTCCGTCAGCAAGAAGTACACCGTATGCGTTACCGAAATCTTTGCTTCTGAAGTCTGAACATACTTTGATGTTTTCGATGCCTGCTGCACCACACCATCTTGCTGCTGCGAATGGAAGGTCCATAGAGACTGTGATCACTTCTACACCTTCAAGATCAGCCGCTTCCTGGTTGAATCTTCTTGTCTCAGCGTCACATACACCTGTGTCAAGTGAAGGAACAGCGATAACCAGCTGTACTTTACCTTCTCCGCCTACCTGCTCGTCCTGCAGCATTGGGTTGGAGTTGACTACTGTTACTACAGGAGCCTTGTCTCCAACGTTTACTTCATTACCTGCGAGGTTACATACTGTGTCATTTTTAAATGTTACTGTTGCCATTTAATATCCTTTTATTTAAGTTTGATAGTCGTAGTATGACCTAATTAGGATAAAATTAGTCTTAATTAAGAGAATTTCTTGCTTGTTTCCTTTTTAGACACGGTTTCAAGCCTTCTCTATTGCCCTGTATACCGTACAATCCAATCTATTCTGTTTCATACGGTAACACATTTAAAACACAGTATAAATTTCTTTCCCTCACAGGGTAACCTACTTCATCAAACCTTTGACCCATGACTCCATTGCTTTGTTCGCATCAGGGTTGGGTGCTTCCAGGAAACTGATAACAAATGCTGAATCGAGTTCTGCCACACCGATAGCACGTGGACGAACAGCGAGCACTTCTGCTTTGGGCAGCACTTTTCCAAAACAGCAGATCAGATTTTTAGCGGCTTTAATCTCATCGCTGATCTCACCAACCTCTAAAGAGGCAGTATGTGCATAGTGATCAAACTCCCCGATATAGGTTGCAATCGGATGCAGTTCTATTTGTACCTTCAGATAGGTAAATATCTCATCAATTGTCTTATAGTCCGTTTCGTTTTTTTCAATACGCAGTGTATAGACCGGGTATTTTTCCATGACTGTAATCTGTTGCATTCTCTTTGCTCCTTTGTATTATAAATTTATGAGTTGGATTGTAGCGTTTTTTGGTAAAAGAAAAGATAATAATTATTATAATTTTATGTTAAACCGTATAGATCCTGTCTTCGTTTGTCTCTTCGGGACATCACCTCCGGTTTCGAACCTATAAACGACACGCAGGTGTCGTTTGCTTAACGCGTTAAGTAGCCTTCGGTGGTCTCTACGAGACATCACCTCCGGTTTCGACGCTACAAACGACACGCAGGTGTCGTTTGCTTAACGCGT
>JALVGO010000014.1:0-12375 GCA_027029065.1 Sulfurovum sp. | reverse complement strand
AAACGACACGCAGGTGTCGTTTGCTTAACGCGTTAAGTAGCCTTCGGTGGTCTCTACGAGACATCACCTCCGGTTTCGACGCTACAAACGACACGCAGGTGTCGTTTGCTTAACGCGTCTCACATCCCAGGTAGTCTTGGGATTTTGCCTAGTTTGGAGTTACGGCAGTACCAGCCCCACCCTTTTTTCATCCAGTGGCCGACAAGCGGCATAGGAAGCATCAGTGCGCGTTTGTCGCTGCGGTAGACAAACGCGGCTCCGTTACCCGTATCCATCACACACAGGATATTCAGATGATGCATATAGCTCTCTTTGGAATCAATATGTTGGATATCCATCCAGATGTTGTGTGCTGTGTTGCGTGCCATCACTTCAGCGACATGTCCCTGTTTCGCACGCCACTCTGGTCCCATCAAAGAAGCAGAGTCACCAATGGCATAGATACCCTCAAAACCTTCTACCTCGTTGTATTCATTGGTAACGACAAACCCTGCATCACTCAGAGGCAGTCCAGATGCTTTTAAAATACTGTGACCCGTTCCGGCAGAGATAAACATGGTAAGATCAGACTCCAGCTTTGTACCGTCCTCAAAAAGCACTCCATCTTCAACAAAGCGGGTGATCTTCGATCCTACCTTTTTATGGATATCGGTCATTTTGAACATCTTATCCATCATCACCAATGCTTTCTCTCCCATCTTCTGACCCGGCTTTTCCATCGGAGCGAAGAAAGTCAACTCAAATTTGTCACGGAGCCCTTTTTTCTTCAGGTAGTCATGAACATTGAAAAGCACTTCAAAGGCAGGACCTCCGCGCACCGCAGAACTGTCTTTGGGATTGCCGCCAAAACCGAAAGCAAGTTTTCCGCTCCCCTTCTGCACCAAAGTATTCAACCGCTCATACAGTGCTGTTGCCTCCTCAGGTTTTCCGCAGATAGAGAGGGTATGCTCCATCCCTTCGTGCACAATCTTCTCCTGCCCCATCGCTACAACGATATAGTCATACTCTTCCAGTTTGCGTCCACTTGAGAGTGTCACACTTTTTGCTTTCGGATCCAGTGCTGTTACAGGGTCAACAATCACTTTAAAACCATGCGCTACAGCCAACTTATCAAGCGGCACACTCACATCTTCCCTTGTTGCCTCTCCCGTAGGAATCCAAATAGAGGTTGGATAGATATAAAAATAGTCTCTATCACTCACCAAAGTAACATCTAAATCATGTTTACGAAGAAAGATTGCTGCCTCTGCCCCTGCAAAGCCGCCCCCAAGTACCAATACCTTTGCCATACAAACTCCTTTAGTTTTTGATGATATTTGTCTTTACAGGTAACGCGTCACTGACACTGCCATGTGCCTGTGCTAGAGCGTATAGCGCACCTACCAAAAGTCCCGAAAGAATCACGATCCATACTGTCAACCGTTTCTGCACACCGCCAGGAGCATTATAGTCTTCTATATGCTCCAGTACCGGTTCTTCATGTGTGTGCATCATACTATTTTCTCTTCAGAAGGTCTGCTCGCGGATAGACAAATACCGTATGTCTCTCCACAACAATCTTCTCTTTGTCATCAACAGCATACGCTTTGATTGTTACCGGAATAGGCACATCTTTTCGTGTACTGTCCGCCAGTTTCTCATGTGTTCTCAAAACAACAACTTTCTTGCGTTTTTTACCCGGAGCGATAGAAAATGTCTCTTTTGGTCTGACGATCTCCAGTTTGTTTTTCAGATCCCCTTCAATCTCAAAGTAGTACGTATGACGCTTGCTGTCTGTATTGGCAAACAGGAATACATAGTCATTCTCAACACCGCCATTGTCAAGTATCTTGTAAAGCCTTGTTGTCTTATTGATATTGAGCAGCATATGCTCTTTTTTGCTTCCCATCGTAAAGAGTGCCACCAGAACGATCGCCAATACGGTAAAGTAAGCGATGACCTTTGGTCTGAATATCTTTGTCTTTCTCTCATGCTTCTCTGTCTCAACCACACTTGACCACTGCACAAGACTCGGTTTGCCCAATGCTCCCATGACCTGTGTGCAGGCATCGACACACTCTAGACAGTTGATACACTCAAGCTGCAGCCCTTTACGGATGTCAATATGGGTCGGACAAACCGTTACACAGCTTTCGCAGGTGGTACATTCCGCTTCAGGATTGACAGACTTTAGCTCTTTTTGCTTATTAAAGACTTTGTGTCTTTCGTTTCCGTGCCCTTGATAAATCTCTCCTCCACGGATCGGGTCATAGATCGCCATCAGGGTATCGTCATCATACAGTACCGACTGTACACGGCTGTAAGGGCAGATGTAGATACAGAAATCCTCTTTGATAAAGACCACATCAGCGATCAGGAAAAGTGCTACCCCAAGAACAAATCCGATCATAACCATATGGTCAGCCGGGTTTTGAAGATATTTGAAAAACTCTTCTGGCGGTACAAAATACCACATAAAGTCTGCTGCGGCTATCAGTGCCAGTACAGACCAAAGCAGAATGGCGATCGCTTTTTTTACCTTGTTTTCAGGCTTGCTCATATCCGGTTCTTGCTGCTTGTTCTTGATACGCTTACGCAAACCAAGCAGTTTGGTTTCAATGAAGTCTCTGTAAATAACGCGGAAAATAGTCTGGGGACACGCCCATCCACACCACGCACGTCCGCCGACTGCCGTCACGGCAAAGATCCCCAAAAAGAGGAGCATCAGCAAAAACGGCATCAGATAAAGCTCCTGCATATCAAACGCTACTCCGGCAAGGTGCAGTTTTTTATGGTCAAAACTGAGCAGGAACAGGTGGTTACCGTTGATCGTGATCCATGGCATTACCAGCGCAACGATCGTTGCGGCTACATATGCCCAGTAACGCTTAATGCGGTACGGTACCCACCCTTTCAGGTACTCCTTCGCTTTGTTCTTCTTTGGTTTTGTCTCTTCATTCTGGATTGCTGCTTCCATTTATGAAATCCTTTCTTTTTGTTGTGTTTTTTGTTCAAACGGACATATCAGGACAGTATTGTCCACCCCGCCGATCTGCTGCGGTGTTCCAATCTCCATCCACGATCCCTTCACAAGATCCCGGATACCCCGCGACTCTATATAGTCCTTCAGCGAACTGCGGCTTACGTTCAACTCTCTTGCAATCGCACTGACACTCATACCCTCCTTCAACAGTTCAATGATCTTTGCCTGATACACATCGAACTTGGAAGAGGAACGGCTGCCTTTTGGACGGCCTATCTGTCCGGTCTTGGCCTTTTGTGCTTCTCTGAGGTCGTTAAGCAAAGGAAAAACATCTGCAATCGGTGTCTCTTTGGTAATGGTGACTGCTGCATTGGCAATATTGAGAATAATCCCCCGACTCAGCATACAACTGATAACTTTAATGCTCTCCTCTACCACATCACTCAAAACAGCAAGGTGCTCAACCACAATCCTGTCCCCCTCTTCCAGAGAGTGAAGAAACTTTTCAAACTCTTCACGCTCCTCTATCGGACGGCTTTTGGTACTGTACTCGATCACCTCTTTGTCAATCTGAAGCCCCTGTGTCAATGCGAAAGAGAGAATGTTCCGCTGCTGTTCGGACAGGTTGCTGTGGTTTGGCATCTGTCTTAAGTATGCATACGTCATATTACTCCTTTCTCATTTGGGTTATTCTACTCTTTTTGATGTTTAAAGTCAATAATATTTTTATTATTCTCGTCATTTTTTTGTTTTTTTCGTCATTTTTATTTTATTTTCGTCACCTTTTATGCTAAAATGCGCAAAAAGCACGCAAGGATATACTGTGAACCTGACCCACTTAGACGAACAGGACAAACCCAAAATGGTTGATGTTTCAGATAAATCCGATACCACCCGTATCGCAACTGCAAGCGGCATCATTGAAGTTGGACAGGAAGCTTATGATGCAGTCGTTGCAAACACTGCCAAAAAGGGGCCTGTACTCCAAACCGCCGTGATCGCCGCCATTCAGGGTACAAAGCAGACCAGTACACTCATCCCGATGTGCCATCCGCTCATGCTCACTTCGGTTAAAACCGACATCGAAGAGCTTCCCGATCTTCCGGGCTTCAAGCTGACCGTTACAGCAAAACTTACCGGAAAAACCGGTGTGGAGATGGAAGCACTTACAGGTGTAAGCGTCGGACTGCTTACCATCTACGATATGCTCAAGGCGATCGACAAAGGAATGGTCATACGCAATGTGCAGCTTGAGCATAAAAGCGGCGGAAAGTCAGGCAACTTTAACAGATAGCCGGACAAAAGCAACTCCGGTTGCATTCCAAATGAATATGATAAAGTTCTCTGAAAAATCACCGGTTTCACTCGATAGCTCTGGCAGTCGTGAACGCAAAAGCGCCCCTTTCAAGGGTTGGGCACTCCTTTGTCGCCATCGAGTGAAACCTTTGTTGGTAATTATTCAGAGGGTTCAATACTAAAAAAAGAAGGAGCCTGCCATGATTCTTGACAGCAATACCACAGAAAAACCAACTATAGAGTACCCAACAAACTGGGGGTTCAAGATCATAGGAAAAGACAAAAAGAAACTCAAAGCCTGCATCAAAGAGGTGATGGGAGACAAAGAGCATCTCTGTTCTGCAGGCAACACCTCCCGTACAGGCAAATTTACCACCTACAACGCCTCATGCGTGGTTGAAAGTCAGGAAGAGAGAGACCGTCTTTTCAAATGTTTTCAGGATCACGACGATGTCGAAATGGTCATTTAGCCCTCTGCAGCATTCTGTCTGCTGACAGACTCACCAGCATAGACATGATCACGTAGGCAAGAAAAAAGTAGAGCCCCGTTCCTGTCTCCGCCCGGCTGACATCCCCTTTGTCCACACTCAGATAGACAAGAAACGTCGCCACAACAAAAACATCTACCATTGACCATTTCCCGATTACTTTGAAAAACTTCACCACACCATGTGCAAACCGGCTCTGCATAAAGAGTGCCACAAACATCAGAAAAAATGTTTTGACAAAGGGGATGAGTACCGAAAAGAGCAGTATCACTGCCGCGACGGTCATATCACCGTGATCATAGAGCTTGACCAGTGAACCGACAATGCTTTTACTCTCAAAAGAGAGTACCACATCCCCAAGGTAAGCTATCTGCTTATGGATCGTAACCATCAAAATAGGCGTGATGAGCCCAAAGAAGAGCATGATCCATGCAGCCAGCGCACCAAAAAAGGTAAATGTGCGCAGTGAAACAAAAAAGTATCCTGCGCCCAAGAGCAGCAGACACCCCATCACCCAGTACATATAGTGCCGGCTTGCCCCTTTATGCAACTGTTTTTCCTGCTGCAAGCTCTCCAGTTGCTGCCTCTGTTCGTTCGTGTACAGCCCAAAAGAGAGTGTTTGTGCCCACTCTTTGAGCTGCAGCTCTGCCAACGATTTCGGGTTCATCTGTTCTACAATTTTCACAGTAACATCTTCATACGCTTTTGCCTCACCGTATGCCCGAACACCGAAAAAGGTCATCGCTATTAGCAGCATGGTCAAGATTGCATACATTATTATATTTTTGATCATGTTGCCCTATCTTTTTTTGTTACCGGTTGCATGCTTTATCCTTTGCGAACAGTTGTCATAACGCTATGAAGGAATATCTACCAACTGGATTGTTTCAATCATCTCTGCATTTTCCAGATCATGAATATCATAAATATCATAAATATACATAAAATATTCTGCAACGACAATTAATCTGTGTGCCGGTTCATGAAAGTAAATTTCAAAAAGACTATCTTTTTCATTTTTCAGCCTTCAAGTTTCCATATTCGTCAAATTCACACTTCTGTTTGGAAGTTGGGGGTGCACTAAACACTTCTCCATTAAACTCTGCATTAAATCGCTCATAAGCCATCCATCTTTTTACCGTGTTGAATTGGACTTTTTTAAACTCTTTTCTATGCTGAAAATGCTCATATTTATTGAATGGTCTTGGAGACCTTTCGTAAATCCAGTAAAACTCACATGATAATACATCATCAGTATATTTTACAGTCTCATGCGCCTTCTTCGGATCCACAATTACCTTCTGATATGCCCTGGCACTCTGCATAAATATCCCTCTCTCTATAGGCTGGTCATAAGTCTCATATATCCACCGCTCCACATCATCCCTCACCCCGTTGCCATTAACATCCACACCCAGTAAGGTACTGTCATTGACTTTCGGGTCTGGTTCGGGCGGAAGTCTATGTCCGTTTACTTCCCAGTAGATATGCAGCTTGACTTTGTTTGAAAGGGTATTGCCCACTCTGGCTTGGATCGTAACATCGGTATCTTTTCGTGCGGTAAGGGTATCACCCTTAATGGCAACGGCATCTTGTGGTGTAACAATCCACGCAATGCCCTTTGTGACAGCTTTGGTAGTGTGGTCACTGTGGGTACCCGTAAGGGTTACGATGGTGTTGTGGTCTTTGTTGAGGGTGGTCTCCTCTATTGAAAGCTTCAATAAGCTTAAATGTACCGGCAGTGAGGATGCTTTCCCGTAGCAGAAACTCTCCTCCGCACAAACACCGAGCATTCCTCCAAAAAGAAAAAATAGAATCAATGGAAAACGAAACACCGGAAACTCCTTTGTTTGCCAAGCAGGGTTTAAAGCAGTACCCCTCATCCTCTCAAAATCAAAGCGGTCCAAAAAAGTATATCAACACATCAACACTCTGCTTTACCCGCTCCTCTTCACTCTTTCACCTCAAAATAGATCAACAGCGTACGCTGATAGAAGTTGTCATTGTCATCGCTTACCATCACATAACGGTGTTTTCCTGCCCTTGCAAGCCCCTCAAAGTTATCTATCTGCCATCCACGGTGCGAATCCATCTTTGCCAAGATTTCTGTAGGACACATACCCTTACGGCTGCACCCCTTCAGATAGACCTTTTTCAGAGTTATGACAAAGGGATCAAACAGTCCGGTAAACGAGCGTTCAAGCACGAGAAGATTCCCGTCATCGGTCACTTCTATGGCAGAGACAGCGCTCCGTGCTTCAGGCTCAGCCTGAAAATGCCACCGCCTGCCATTGAGCGCATAGACAGTCTGCCGCTTCTTGGGGTCACGCTTGAGCGGCCACTCCGCAACTGTCAAGATACCGTACTTCGGGTGCCATGCCAATGCCTCGAGCGATTTGTTCTTGCTTCGATAGTGTTTGGTATCCCGCAGCACTTTGGGAAGTGTGTATTTTCTGATGCGCTCCCCCATTTTCTCCGAATCTTTATGAAACCATCCGATCTTCGCTTTGCCTTCAAACGATATCAGCAGTCTTCCCTGCCCGTCTATGGCCATCCCTTCCGTGTCTTTTGCCCATTTTCGGAAAGGTTTGCCGCCCCTTTTTCGTATGGTTGCCGCACCCACCGGTTCAAGCTGCTCAATCACTTCCCCAAAGCGTGCCTTGAACACAAACAGCTTCCCCTCGTCACTGAGCATATAGAGCCTTTTGGCAGCCCGATCATACGCAAGATCGGAGATCTCTGAAAATCCAAGTCCCCCAATCGTACCGTAATTGAGCTCTTTTTGGTCGAGTATCTTTATCTTTATGCCCTTTGGCAGTACCGAAGGTTGAATCTCAATGTTTCGAGTATTGCCAAAAAGCAAACAGGCAAAAAACAGCAGCCAGAGCCCCTTCATTCTTCTCTCCGAGCCCCTGAAGGCAAATAGACCATAATCATGATCAATACAACCGCAATGTCAATAGCGACATCCGCAAAATTAAATACCGCAAAACGGAATCCGCAGTGCCACGCCACATAGTCCACCACACCCCCGTGCACAAAACGGTCATACAGGTTTCCCAGTGCCCCGCCAATAAGCAGTCCCAGCGGAAAAGCATAGGTTTTAATATAGCCTTTCTGAAGCACATAATAGAGAATACCAACAACCAAAACCGTTTGAATCCATTTCAGGTAGGGACCAAGAAACGCGAACATAGAAAATGCCACCCCTTTGTTAAAGTGCAAAGAGAGGTCTATGCATTCACCAGGGCGGTAGTAGCCGTTGAGAAAAATAGCTTTGATCTCCTGATCGATCAGGAAAATACCTGTTGCTGCGAGCAAAAATACGGCAAAAGCACGCATCAGACGAGGACACCTTTGAAAAAGGTGACACACTCATCCATCATCGCCTCAAGCATCTTCTCATCTTTTCCCTCAAGCAGCAGACGCACTTTGTTCTCTGTTCCCGAGTATCTGAAAAGATGCCGCATACCCGATGCCTCCACCTTCTCCTTCAGGGCTTCCAGCCCCTCTATCTCTTCAAAAGGACGCTTCTCATCTACCAAAAGATTGACAAGCATCTGAGGGTACGACTCGTACGGATTGAACACCTCACTTGCCTTTTTCCCTGTACTGACAAGATAGGCAAGTGCCTGTAATGCACTTGAAATACCGTCTCCGGTCTTCGCATAGTCACTGAAGATAATATGCCCGCTCTGCTCCCCTCCGAAATTGATCCCCTTCTCCTGCATCATCTTGACAACATTCTTGTCCCCTACATCCGAGCGGTAGAGTTTCAGACCATGTGAAGCAAGGTAGATATCGAGTCCCTGATTACTCATGACCGTCGCCACCATACCGTCTCCTCTGAGCTCTCCCTGCTCTTTGAGGTGTACGGCAAGTACCCCCATCAGCTTGTCACCGTCGATCACTTCGCCTCTCTCATCAACCATTACAAGCCTGTCCGCATCTCCATCGAGCGCAATCCCGATATCGGCACGTTTGTCCAGTACCACTTTTGCAAGATTTTCCGGATGCATCGCCCCACACCCTTCATTGATGTTGAAACCGTCAGGCGTGTTGCCTATCACCACCACCTCGGCACCAAGCTCCTGAAGGATCGTCGGCCCCACAATATAGCCTGCACCGTTGGCACAGTCTATGACAATACGCATACCCGAAAGCGTAAGTTTTTTAGGAAAAGAGTTTTTAATATGTACAATATAGCGTCCGATTACATCATCTATACGCTTCGACTTCCCGATCTGTTTTCCGATCGCCTGCGCCTCTTCGATCGCATTTTCATTTTGGAAGATCTTCTCTATCTGCTCCTCCTCTTCACGGTTGAGCTTGTTCCCCTCCGCATCGAAAAACTTGATACCGTTGTCATAGTATGGGTTGTGGCTTGCAGAGATCATAATTCCCGCATCACAACGCATGTTTTCGGTAAGAAATGCGATCGCGGGTGTGGGCATAGGACCTATCTGGATCACATCAAACCCCACCGCGGTCAACCCCGACACCAGTGCGTTCTCTATCATATAGCCGCTGCGTCTGGTATCTTTCCCTACCAGTATTTTGTTGGTCTTTGCAAACTGTTTAAAATAAATCCCTGTTGCCATAGCAAGACGCATCGTACTGATCGCACTGACCTTCTTCCCCGCTTTCCCCCGTACACCGTCTGTTCCAAATAAAGTCACAATACCTTCCTCACTGCAATATAGAGTTTAATGGGTAATTTTAGCGAAATTTCATTAACATCCACAGGCAAAAAATCTCCGGCTTCAGGCAGATCCGCCCTCTCTGCCAACCTTTTTAATTATTTTTTAATCTTATTTTGGATATTATTCGCGAACTATTTTCACTCTATACCATATCGAGTGGCAACAACAACTCCAAAAAGGAATCCTATGGCACACCATAAGTCAGCGAAAAAGCGTATTTTGCAAACTGCAAAAAGAACGGAAAGAAACAGATACTACAGAACACGTTTTAAAAATATTGTCAAAGCAGTACATGAAGCGGTAGAGGCTGGAGACAAAGCTGCTGCTGCAGAGGCTTTCAAAGTTGCGAACAAAAAGATCCACGCACTTGTAAGCAAAGGCTTTATCAAGAAGCAGACTGCTGCAAGAAAAGTCAGCCGCCTGCACAAAATGGTCAACAAACTCGAAGCTGCATAAGCAGTTTCGACTTCCCCTAAACAATCCCTTACTATAAAATTCAACACAAAGAACGCCTATGTTCAAAGAGAAACTTCAACCCTTTATCGATCGCTACAATGAGATCAGCGAACTTTTAAGCTCTCCGGATATTGCCAGTGACATCAACCGCATGACCGAACTGAGCAAAGAGCAGTCAGGACTCACCGAACTTGTAGAAAAGGCAAAAATCTACCTTGACACAGCTGAGGCCATCGAAGAGAACAAAGAACTGCTTGGTGACCCAGAGCTTGGCGATCTGGCAAAAGAGGAACTCTCCGAACTCGAACCCATGCTGCCAAAGCTTGAAGAGGAGATCAAGGTACTGATGATCCCCAAAGACAAGAATGATGACAAAAACATCTACCTTGAGCTGCGGGCAGGTGCGGGAGGTGACGAGAGCGCCCTTTTTGTTGCAGATGTTTTCAGAATGTACTCACGCTACGCCGAACAGATGGGATGGAAAGTTGAGATCGTCAGTTCAAGCGACGGTACTGCCGGAGGATACAAAGAGCTGATCGCACAGATCAAAGGAGAGGGGGTCTACTCCAAACTCAAATATGAAGCCGGTACCCACCGTGTACAGCGTGTTCCAGACACTGAGACACAGGGGCGCGTGCATACCTCTGCCATCACCGTAGCGGTCATTCCAGAGGTTGACGATGTCGAAGTTGACATCAAACCAAACGAGATCAAAATGGATGTCTACCGCTCCAGTGGATGTGGCGGACAGTCAGTCAACACCACTGACTCTGCTGTACGTTTGACACATATTCCTACCGGTATCGTCGTTGCTATTCAGGATGAGAAGTCCCAGCACAAAAACCGTGACAAGGCAATGAAGGTACTCAAAGCACGTGTCTATGAAGCAGAGCTTCAAAAACAGCTCGATGAGACTGCCGGACAGCGTAAACTACAGGTTGGTTCCGGTGACCGTTCTGAAAAGATCAGAACCTACAACTATCCGCAAAACCGTATCACTGATCACCGTATCGGGCTGACACTCTATGCCCTGGATGATGTTATGAACAACGGAAATCTCAACCTTGTTATCGACCCTCTCATTGCCCACGCTCAGGCAGAAGCCATACAGGAAGCAGGTCTCTGACCTCACTCCCCAATTCCCCACCTTTATTTTGCTATAATACCCCCCCATATTTTCCATGAAGGACACCTATGCAACCATTCAAACAGATTTCTGTAGATACCCCAATAAAAGATGTTATCCTCGCAGCTTTCGATACCCCTATGGATGTTGCAGGCGGATGGGGATATACACAAAAAGAAGCAACCGTACTTACTGCCAATCCACAGTCACTTCCCATTGAGCAACTGGAACATATGCTCGCCTCCATGCGTACCTATCTTGAAATGAATATGACACTGCCCGAAGAGGAGCGCTACGGCAGTATCAATGTCAATGAAAAAAAGCGGGACACCTTTACTGACAATGGCAAAACATACCATAAGGTAACCTACGAGATCACTGCCATGAAAGAGAGAGACTATGCTGAATTTATCGATGAGTACAAAGAGGGCTACGGGAAAGCATCATTTGATGTAGAAGCGCATTTTAGACGCAGAAAAGCAGCCACGCTGGTGCGTAACGAGATATACTGGTTTGATATTTCCAGGCTAAACTAAACAATCCACAGATTGCTTGGTTTAACAGGGGTTGCAAACCTCCTTGTTTGGAGGTTATATCGCAACTTACTTGATCTTTTTGCTCTCTGTGACAGATTGTCCGGAAAGGTCAACCCATGAGATAGTCAGTTCATCACCCTTTTTACCTTTGAACTTGAACTTGATCATTGGGTTTTTGGAGAGGAACTGGCTTGTAGATGCATCATACACAATTTTGTCACCTACTTTTGCAGTGATATGTGTAATAAAGTTCGCCTCTTTTCCTTTTTTCTTTGCCTGATCGTAGGTCAGCATATCATGCTTGATCAGTACCTTGACACCAACGACACCGTTTTTCTCTTTTGCTTTGATTTTCATGTTACCCATAGTATATATTTCCTTTTTCGTTTTCTCTTACAAATGAAGTCTGTGTGGAGGAATTAACCTTCACAACCACCTTTAGCAACCTGGAGTTTGGTTTTTCCTACGTAGAACTTTCCGTCTTTGCCTTCAACAATCGCTGTAAGCTCTCCGTTCCCACCATTCTCGGCAGTTCCCTTTAGTTTGATCTTAACGAAATAGTCAACAATACCATCTTCAGGAACATTCCATACTGCTACAGCACTCTCGGGGTTCATATTCTGGAAGAATGCTACTGTTTTCGCAGGAATGTCAGACTTGATTGTTACCGGTACAGCACCACCGTTACTTGCAACTTTTGGTGCTTTTACTTTTACACCGTTTGCCTCAGGTTTGATATCACCATACAGTGCCTTGATGGCAGTATCGACAGTTTTTGCCGTCCATGTATCAGGCTTTGTCTTTCTAA
>JALVGO010000013.1 GCA_027029065.1 Sulfurovum sp. | reverse complement strand
AGGTACAACGCATTACAGAGGACTTTACCCTCTACCCCGGTCACGGCATGAGTACCACCCTACAGCGCGAACAACGCGGCATACCGCAGTGGATACGGTATGTGGAGTCGACACTCTAAAATATTGGAAAAAAAAAAGGGTGCGTAGACACGCACCTTCAAACCGTATGGTAATTTGTAACGGTTATTTTCGATCAACGACTTGAAGGTGCGAGATTTCGCACCCTGCAATAATAAAAGCTTTTCAGAACGAAAAGCCTACCAAAACTATTCACTATTCTCTATTCACTCTTCACTTAAAAGGTGCGTAGCCACGCACCCTACAATTTGAAACAAAGAAAAATTTAGACGAAGATTAATAGGAGAACTTATACCCGCGTCTGCGCACGGTATGGATGACCTGAAAACCGAGAATACTCTTAAGGCGCTTTCGGATCTGGTTGATCGCTACCTCTACCGTATTGTCACTGACATACTCAGGCTCTTCCCAAAGTGCATTGATGATCTCATCTTTACTGAACACGCGCTGTTTTCGCAGTGCCAAATAGGCAAGGATATCAAAGGTCTTGCCATTGAGCGAGACGATCTTCTCATCAAACTCAATCTTTTTGTTGGCGATGTCGATCACCAGTTTGTCGATATTGACCTGGGTACCGAAGAGGTGACGCATATTGGAGAGAACGCGCGCGGCAATCAGATCAGGATGTTCCGTATGGTGGGTAATGACATCGTCAATACCAAGATCAAACAACTCTTTTTGCCCTTTGATATTGTTGGTAAGAATGATGATCTTCGTCTCACTCTTCTTCTTCTTGACCTCATTGACATAACGCTCCAGAGAAAACTTTACACCCTCATCGACAATAATAACCAGCTCATAATGTCTAAAATCGGTAAAGTTGGTCGCATCATACATATCTTTGGCATTGTCAACAATGCAGATAAAGTACTTTTCAAGCTCTTTTTCAAGCTCTTTTACATAGTCGTCGTCAAAACCTACTGTTAATATTCTCATCTCTTCACGCTGTCCTGTATTTCGGAAACCGGGAAAAACCTTAAAGTTTTTTCTGTTTTCCTCTTTTAGTAGCGTATTTATAGCTAAATCTTCCTTATTTAAAAATAAAAGTAACTTTCAGCTTGTTTAGATATTTTATTGTTTTCAAGATTTATGCGCCTTGATATAAACACGTTTAGGTGCAGGATATCCTTCGACAGTCTTGTCCGGGTTGTTGGGGTCGAGGAAATCTTCGAGGCTCTGGGTCTCTATCCATGCTGTCTTGCGCTGCTCGTTAAGGTCTGTTTTTTTGATCTCCAGTACATCAACATCGGCAAATCCTGCCCTGTAACACCAGTTTTTCAACGCATTGACCGTAGGGATGAAGTAGATATTCGGAATTTTGGAATAGCGCTCTTTGGGTGTCAGGCACACCTCATCCTCTCCGTCTATCATAAAGGTATCGAGTATCAACTCTCCGCCTTTGTTAAGTCCTTTAAAGAGTGACTTTAACATACTGACCGGATCGGAACGGTGGTAGAGTACACCGAGGCAAAAGAGTGTATCAAACTTGTGTTCGTAAAACTCGACATGTTCCACACCTAGCATCTCATAGACAATAGAGGATTTGACAAAATGGTCAATGAACTGAAACTGTGAGTAGTAGATCGCAGAGGGGTCGAAGCCGACAAGTTTTTTGGGTTGCTGTGTCTGCATACGGAAAAGGTAGTAACCGTTGTTGCAGCCTATATCACCGACTACTTTATCTTTAAGATCGAAATGGGGTTCAAGCAAATTGTATTTGATCTGGCTCTGCCACTCCGAGTCAATAAAAAGATCGTTGATCTGAAAGGGTCCTTTACGCCACGGCATCAAGAGGCGTGCTGTCTGCTCGATGGTCTTGGCATCCGATGCAGAGAGATCTGCTATCTGAGCCGTTACCCTGTCGCCAAAACTGCATACAACATCTTTAAACTCCGGCAACCTGCCGATCGCCTCCTGAAGCGGCTTAATGTTTTTCCACGTCAGCCACTTTCGCCGCTCCTC
>JALVGO010000012.1 GCA_027029065.1 Sulfurovum sp. | reverse complement strand
TAGAGTCTTTTTCCAATGATTTTGGAAGGAGACCGATGCTTAAAAAAGGTGAAGTAAAAATGATCCACAAGATGATAAAAGAGGGGCTAAGCAAGAGTGCGATCGCACGCAAACTTGATATCAGCCGCGATACCGTTTCCAAATATGCCAAACTGCCAGAGGGACATATTCCTGTCATAAAAAGAGCACCTGCCGGCACAACGGTCGATGCTTACCTTCCCCATATTGCCACCATGCTTATAAAGGCACATGAACTGGGGGTGCATATCCCCTCTACTGCGATCTACGAAGAGATCAAGAAGCTTGGATACGGCGGTTCCTTGCGCTGGATGCAGGAAGTGATGCAAAAGCACTCCCTGCGAGATCGGGTAAAAGAGGAAGAGCTGCAAATACGCTTCGAGACCGATCCGGGAGCACAGATGCAGGTAGACTGGGTAGAGTTCCCCAAAGACGGACTCTCTGCCTTTGTGGCCACTATGGGATACTCCAGGGCATCGTATGTGGAATATGTGAACGATGAGAAGGTAGAGACACTCATACAGTGCCATATGAATGCGTTCAGCTACTTCGGCGGTGTACCCAAAGAGGGTCTGTATGACAATATGAAAACCGTCATTACCAAACGCAATGCCTACGGACGGGGCAAACACAAGTTCAATGAGCAGTTCCGTGACTTCGCCAAACACTGCGGGATGGATTTGAAAGTGTGCAAACCCTACCGTGCACAGACCAAAGGAAAGGTGGAGCGGTTCAACCATTACCTGCGCTATACATTCCATAACGCCTTCAAAGTAAGACTCTCGATGATGGGATACAAGATGACAAGGGAGAATGTGCTGTGAGCGAAGCGAGGAAATGCCCTTGGGGTACCAATGCCGAAGTGATGGACTGGCTGGATTATACCGCCAATGCGAGGATACATCAGACCACGCTGAAAAAGCCGTTCGATCTGTTGGCACAGGAGCAGTTGCAGCTGCAGCCCGTGCCGAAGCCTTATCTTGGTATCCATCCGTTAAAAGCTTCACATAGAAGTATAACAGATCAGCAAACACAAGCGGCTAAAACGATGCAGCCAAAGGTGCATATCCCCCAGCGGGATCTGCAAAGCTATGATGCCTTCATCCCAGCCGCGGTTGCCTACCTGCTGACCTACAGCATGATCACAGGCGGTGTGGCATGGCAGTGATCGATACACAGATAGAAGCATTCTGTAAAGAGCTCCAGATGCCAACACTCCTGCAGGAGTATCATCAGCTTGGCAGCCGTGCAGCCAAAGAAAACTGGAAATATACGGAGTACCTCTATGAGGCGCTTAAACTCGAAGCCGAGGGCAAAGCGGCACGCAGCAAGGCAACACTGACCAAGATGGCAGGCTTTCCTACCATCAAGACACTGGAGCAGTTTGACTTCGACTTTACCGTAGGGGTTAACAGACGACAGATCGAGGAGCTCTCATCTATGGCGTTCGTCAAACACAATGAGAACGTTATCCTGCTGGGGCAGTCGGGTGTCGGTAAGACCCACCTTGCCATCGCACTGGCATATGCAGCGGTACAGAAGCGTATCAAGGCGCGCTTTATGACAGCCAGTGACCTGATCATCCAAATGGCAAGAGCCAAGAAAGAGAAACGCTACGATGCCTTCCTTAGACAAACGGTAATGGCACCGGCATTGCTGGTTATCGATGAGATAGGCTATTTCCCTATGAGCAAGGAGGATGCCCACCATTTCTTTCAGGTGATATCGCGACGATATGAGAGAGGCTCGACCATCGTTACCTCCAATCTTGTCTTCTCGCAGTGGAGTGGCATATTCGCCAACGATAAAGTTGTCACAACGGCTATTCTTGACAGACTGCTGCACCACTCTCATGTCATTAATATTCTTGGAGATTCCTATCGACTAAAAGAGAAAAAGGAGGATCAAAATAACGGGTTGGATCTGTATGAGTTCGACCCGAAAAAGACACAAAACTAAAGAGACAAAAAACGCTGTTGCTTGAGGTTACATTTCGCCAAAATTTCAGGTGAAAAACTGCCTAATTTAACTCCGCGCTTGACAG
>JALVGO010000011.1 GCA_027029065.1 Sulfurovum sp. | reverse complement strand
ACTACGTCACGGCACTTGGCTACGGTACCGATGAAGCGAAGATGGACTTCTGGCCTGCGCGCGTACACCTCATAGGCAAAGATATCCTCCGTTTCCACGCCATCTACTGGCCGGCTTTCCTCATGAGCCTCGGGATGGAGCTTCCAAAGCACATCGCCGCACACGGCTGGTGGACACGAGACGGTGAGAAGATGAGCAAATCCAAAGGCAATGTCATCAACCCAAGAGAGGTTGCCGATGCCTATGGACTGGACAACTTCCGCTACTTCATGCTCAGAGAGGTGCCTTTCGGTGGTGACGGCGACTTCAGCCAGAAAGCGCTCATCGACCGCATCAACTCCGACCTTGGAAATGACCTTGGCAACCTGCTCAACCGCCTCATTGGTATGAGCGGCAAATACTTTGAGGGTAGAGTGGACTCCTCAAACGTAGCCAAATATTATCAGGCTGAACTCGATGAAGTCGAGGCATCACTGGAGAAACTCGAACCGCTGCTGTTTGAGATGCAGATACACCGTTACCTCGAAGAGCTTTGGCGTCCGCTGACCGTTGCCAACAAAGCCATCGACAAGTACCAGCCGTGGACACTCATGAAGGAAGGCAAAGAGGAGGAGGCGATGGCGCTCAACGGGCTCATCGCCGCCATTTTGGCAAAAGTGGCTGTCATGCTCTACCCTGTCATGCCCCAAATCTGCCCCAAGATCGCCACAGCGCTTGGCTTCACCATCGACCATGCAAGCTGGAGACGTCTGTTTAAAGAGAAACAGCTGCTTGAGACCTTTACTATAGAGAAGATCCCGCCGCTCTTCCCGCGCATCGAAGCACCGCTGCTTGAACAGGCGGTACCGGAAGACAAAACACCTGAACCCCAAAAAGAGAGCAAACCCAAAAAAGAACCAAAAGGTGAAGAGAAAGAAGAAGGTATTGCACTAATTGGCATCGACCAGTTCTTCCAGACCTCCCTCAAGGTCGGTACGGTTGTCAAGGCAGAAGAGGTGCCCAAAAGCAAAAAACTCCTCCTGCTCCAGGTCGATCTTGGTGAGGAGATACCGCGCCAGATCGTTGCTGGGATCAGAGAGTGGTACAGCGCAGAAGAGATGCTCGGTACCCAGGTATGTGTGGTCGCCAACCTCAAGCCTGCCAAACTGATGGGACACAAAAGCGAAGGTATGCTGCTTGCTGCCAAAGATGAAGACGGTCTGTGCATGATCCGTCCGGAAAAACCCAAAAAACCGGGTACCCCTATAGGATAACAATGAAAATAGAAGATATCGTAAACCTCACCGAAGGCACACTGAGCAATACCCCGCAGGTACAGGCTGTTGAAGGTGCAACCGTTTACCACTCCAAGGTCGATCACGGCGACCTCTTTTTCTCCTCTTCACAGGAGGAGATCGACAAAGCACTCCAAAACGGTGCCTACGCCATTGTCTATGACAGTGACGATATTGTCCGAAACGATGACGAGATCGCATGGATCAAGGTTGCCGACATACAGCTTGCCGCCTTTAAACTGCTGC
This sequence comes from Sulfurovum sp., assembly GCA_027029065.1. The sequence goes on along the minus strand of JALVGO010000011.1, from coordinate 16,126 downwards.
GCTATGTCATTCTCAAAAAAGAGGCGAAGTTCTTCTACCTGCTGCCGCACGAGATGAGCTTTCTGAAGATGATCCTCACCCACAAAGGCAACATCGCATTCATCGCAGATGACTGGCGCAAAGCCTTTGAGCAGATCCTCAACTCAGACGATGTGCTCTTTGTCGGAACCGACAAAACCCTGATGCAGATGATCAAACCCGACGTGCCGCGTCTGAACAAAGAGGTGGAGGGGTATGCTATCTCAGACACCCTCTTTCGTACCACCTTCAAAGTGGGCGGATTTGTCTATCAGGAAAAGGAGATGGCACCGTTTCATCTGGAATATCTGCTGCGTGTGGTGGACTTCTGCAACAACGAAGAGCTGCCCTACTCCATTGACCGGGTCAAGTACACCAAACACTTTGTACCTGTTTTCATCGACCACAAACTCAACTCGACCAAATCGGGCATGAGTGACAAAGTCGCCATCTTTGTCGACAACCTCCCTGACATCGAAAAGGCTCGTGAGTATGTCAAACGCTCCAATATGTGGGTCAAGAGCATTGTTCTTACTCCGCCAAAGACCAAAATACCGGGCATCGACCGCCCGCATTGGTTCGAAACGGAAGAGGAGGTACGTGATATCCTCAAAAGCATCCACTTCAACTACGCCTTTATCTACAATGCCGACAAGAGTATCCTCAACACCATACAGGAGGAGTACAGCCTCTTTTAGGGGTTATTGGTAACTGGTATATTGGTTATTGGAGTCGGAGACTTTAGTCCCGCAGACCACTATGTTGCAAATCGGCATTAGTGCGAGGCTAAAGCACTCGGTTCCGTTCTCTCTGCCATACTACTCAAAGAGAACATAAGAGGAAAAAACATGTCAAAGAGTAAAACAGTATCTCTGGTACTTGGCAGTGGCGGTGCAAGGGGGTTGGCACACATTGGCATTATACGGTGGCTTAAAGAACACGGCTTCAAAATTGCCTCAATTTCGGGCTCTTCGATGGGAGCGCTGAGCGGAGGAGATGATTGCCCTCGGATATGCCCGGGCAAAAGAGCAGCTAAAAGCGCTGGTTGATAACCATTACTCCCCCCCCCATAAATAATCAGCGTATCTGTCTGCCATCCTCGTACCAGTGAAGTTCCTGAACGATTTTACCGTTTTTCAACACCACCTCATGCTGCTTCTGCCCGTTTTTAAACCACACGGTATCTTTACCCTCTGGTTTACCATGTAAAAAGAAATGCTCATGTTTTTTTTGTCCGTTAGGGTACCAGACCGTACGTTTCCCTTCAAGCCTGTTGTGCCGATAGGTCTCTTCCAGACTTTTGTGTCCATCTTCAAAATAGGTGCAGAAGTGCCCCTCTTTGCTCCCCTCTTTGTAGCTCCCCTCACTGCTTACCTTGCCGTCTTTAAACCAAGTAATGCGTTTGCCGTCATATTTTCCGTTTTTAAAGTGTGACAGGGCACGTTTCTCTCCGCTTTTGTACCACATCTGCATCTTTCCGTCACGTTTGCCATGTTTAAAATAGATATATTTTTTGGGACTGCCGTTACTGTACCAGCTCTTTACCTCTCCCTCTTCCAGACCATCTACAAAGGTCACCTCATATTTTTTCTTTCCGTTCTTGTGCCACTTGAAGCAATGTCCGTCCACAATACCGTTATGATATACTGTCTGGGATGCCTTCTGCCCGTTTTCATACCAGGTTGTCACTATCCCGTCTACCAACCCCTGTTTTACCGGCATCTCTTTAAAAAGTTTACCACCGGGATACTCATATCGGACAACACCTGTAAACGGAACTGTTGCGTTACGCTCATATATGACTCCCCCTTTGCTAACACTGTCCCAGCTTCGAATCACAGCAGGGTTTGCACATACAGCTATGGTTGAAAGCATACAACTAAGCATAAACAATCGCATATTGCCCATCATACCTGAAACTCCATTTAGAAAATAGTTTTTTCTTTTTTTGGCATTGTATGCTATTTTCATTAACAAAACAGTGTTATGATAAATATAACAAAACAAAAAGAGGAAATAGATTATGACACCGCAGGAAAAAGAGTTCGAAGCGATGAAGCGTGAAATCCAAAAAGAGGTACGGGCAATCTTCAAAGCCAATATGAAGATATTTGACTGGGACATTCCGGAAAATAACGACAGAGCATCTGCAGAGCTGATTCTTGGTGCGATGCAGGAGGCTCTCGACACCCTGAAAGCGGAAGTGAGTTCCGGAAAATACGACAACTACTAAGGAGAAACCATGAGCCGGACAAACCTGAAACATCTTGAACGCATCAAAGAGAATATTGACAAATCCAACGAACTGAGCGAAGAGGAGAAGAGCAACTCTTTTAAACACATTGAAGAGTGGTATGCCGAAGACAAGGCATGGGGTACCTTCCTCAACGAATTGGCACAGATCTCTCCCAAAGTCGAAGCGATCCTTGCTGAGTTAGGGCTGATCTAACCTTTACTGCTTATCGCTTTACGCAAGCATTGACACAATTTTATAATTATAATATAATTATAAAAAGGAGTTCATATGCAGGTTTCACTCATAGATATAGGTACAAGCAAAGGCATACGCATACCCGCTTCTGTACTCAAAGAGATGGATACGCCTCAACTTTTTGAGTTACATATAGAAGAAGGTCGTATTATCCTCGATACCATAGAAGAGCCACGGAAAGGATGGGATAAAAAGTTTCAACAAGAAGACGATGCACTGCTAATCGATGATGCTTTAGATATGGATACATGGGATGAGATATAAGCAGTATAATGTCGTCATAGTCAACCTCGACCCTACCATCGGTTCGGAAATACAAAAAACAAGACCCTGCCTGATCATTTCACCCAATGAGATGAACTATAGCAATGTCATCGTAGCACCTATGACTTCCAAGAAAAAAGACTATCCAACAAGAGTCCAACTTGGAGATGATAGTTTTGTCGTACTTGACCAAATACGAACCATCTCGGTAAAAAGAATCGTTAAAGTGACAGATACAAAAATCAGCAGAAAAAAGATTGAAGAAGTGAAAAAAATCATCAAAGAGATGTTGGTAGATTAATCTAAAGTCTTCATACAGCACCTTTGTCCAGCTGTCATACTTGGAACGCTCCAGAGGCGGCACACCGTCTATCTCCCCATCCATATAAAGTCGATCTCATGGGTAAACTCATGGATGATGACATTGTCATGTCACAGATAGTAGGCATCCATTCCTTACGACACGTCCGTTTTGGATTCACTGCTCTCTTCAGAAACTTTGGCAGTACTGTTTTTATCCGGTGACTTGTAGGCTTTGGTCGCATTGCGCCGGCGAATGTGGAAGTAGAGGTTGGAGAGGTACTCCACCAGTACCACAGAAATACCTGTGGCAATGACCACATTGTAGTCAAAGGTCGTCTCCATAGCGAGTATGACCGCTGTAAGAGGCAGCTTCATCAGTACCCCCATGAAGACCGCCGCACCGATAGCGGCAAAATAAAACGGCTCCACCGGAAAATGCACCATACTGAAAAACTCCGCAAAACTGTACCCGATAAGCGCGCCGATGCTCATCAGCGGAAGAAATATCCCTCCAACAGCATTGGAGTAGATGGCAACCGTTGTACCGATAATGCGCAAAATGATCACGGCAAAGATAAAATAGAGCGGAATGGTCTGCTTGGTGTTGATAAGGTGCATGACCACCTCTTTGCCCGAAAATGCCGCATGCGGTTCTATCAGCAGCACAGTGCCGACCACACTTCCTCCGATCAGTGCAAAGATATGGTTACGATAACGGCTGAACTTTTTGAAAAGTTCAAGATCAACCATGTGCAGCAGACGCTGCTTGAGAAAGAGGTAGAAGTAGACAAATGCCGTAATGAACGGAATGAACATCAGATTGGCAAGCAGATATTCATTGTCAATATGCCGTCCGGTCGAATGCAGGAACAAAATAGGCTCAAGGTAGTTGATGCTTACGGCAAACGCGATGACTGAGGCAAGGATAAGGTAGGTAATATACTGCTTGATAAACTGATAGGCAATATTCTCCACAGCAAATGCCATACCGGTAATGGGAGAGACAAATACCGCAGCAATACCGCTGCTTGCCCCGACACTGATCATCATCTTCACCAGCATCTGGGGAAAGTTGAAAATACGGTGGATCTGATAGGCAATCATCGCTCCGATCCCGGCGCTGGGACCTTCTGTTCCTACGGCAAATCCGGTAGAGAGAGAAAGTGCCGAGGCTATGATCTTGAGAAAGAGGGTTTTAACCTTCAGTATCATCTCATTCTGTGCAATAGAGTCGGCAATCTCGCTGACACCGTACTCCCGGATATTTTTATCAATACTTGCAAGATAGTTGACAAGAAAAATAGCAAGCGTAGGCAGCGCATAGAGATACCACACCGGCAGTGTCGGAATGGTTTTGAACGGATCTCCCATAAAAAAGAAATAGGTCAGAAATGTAATGAGAAGTTCATAGGCGGTAATGAAAAATCCGCTGATCAGTCCGGTCAACACTGCTGCGGCTATCAGCTTCATGATCATTACGCTCTCCTTGTGTATCCTATTTTATCAAAAAGAGATTGAAAAGTGGTGTTTCTTTTCTCGGTTCAGAGCGTAAAAAGAGAACTACTGTTACCTATTGCCCGTCTCGATAAAGACTTGCATAGGTTTTCTCCACACCATCCATATCATGAAGAAAACATTTTACACCAATGTAACCTACATTTTCAAAAATACTCTTTTCTGTATTGTAGTCGATATAAAATATAGAAGGGTAAAAATCTTCTTTAAAGTCATCTGGATATGGTGCATCTTTATCGACAATTACCAATACAAAGTCTTGCAGACGCTTTTTAACTTTTATATCTTTCAAAGTTTTATGAACCAGTTTTTCACACCATCGGCAATGCTCTTTCACCACAACCATCACCAGTATTTTCTTCTCACGCTTCGCTTTCTGGATCGCCTGATCATAACGGTTCTCAACCCCAAGTGCTTTGGCAGCCTGCTGCGCATTCATGGCAAACAGCATACCGCTTAGCATACACATAAACAGTAATGTTCTCATCATCTTCCCTCTCCTATGCTGCTTTTGTACTGTTTTTGATGTAGAAGAACATCGCTATCGTACCAAAGAACGGTCCAAAAATATTCAGTACCGGAATAAAATAGAAGAGCACACTGATAAGACTGATTGTCCAGATACTGGGTGCAAAGGTTTTTTTCAGTGAGGCATCGACATTCTCATGTGTCAAAGCAAGTGCATCGTAGGTGATGGTATCTCTGGTCACCCATACCCAGAGTGCGATCTGTACAAAGATATTCAGCACAGGGATAAACAGCAACGGAAACGCCAACAGAGATACCCCGATAAAGATCAGGGTGTCTCTTAGCGTATATTTCACTGTTTTAAAGGTATTGTCACGAACAACATCATCTTCTGCAAATTCACGTATCTCAATATCTTCTACCACAGCTTCACTGACCATACTTGCGACAAACAGCATGGTAATGACAATGGCATTATAGATCAGGTAGAAGCCGATAAGAAAGGCTATCCCCTTCTCCACCGTTTCAAACGGCAGCCATGTCAAAAGCTTGAGAAACTGCTGATAGATATAGTCACCCTTTAGAAACCATACAATGCCCCAAAAAACACCTGAACCAAACAGGATCATCAGAGAGAAGATCGTATATTTCTCTTTGGAGATCTTTCGCAGGATCAAATTACCGAAAAAGGCAAAGATCAAAGCGAATGTGATGAGTGTCACCTGAAACCATAGAAAGGTTGACAGCATCCAGGCACCGTTGGATCGCACCATGGAGAACGGTACCATCTCTACTATTTTTGAGGTCAGTGTAATAATACCGTCCCACAAAGCCACACCGATCCCCAACCATACAAGCGTCACGATCGTTCCGCTGAGCAGAATATATTTCATAGTATGCCAGTTGACGATCTCTTTGAACCCAAGTACGATTGCTTTGGAAATAGTATTCATGTGGTAACTCCTTATCTTCTAATTTTATCTTCTATCTTTGAAAGTAAACTTGTATGTGTCTGTTTGCCGATCGTTCTGCTGTTCAATAGTCGCAGTGCAACCTCTACTCCGAACGCTGCACCAAATGCACCCAACAGATAAAACCCAAGATCAGGCATTTTCTGCTCAGTATGGTACAATGTTACTCCGGCTATAGCGAACATACTTACCGCTGCACCAAGCACAACAAAAAGGTTTGCCCCTGTCTGCTTCAGGCGGAACAGATGCCCCACATGGGTAATGCCCTGAATGATAAGCACAACCAGTGCCGCAATGGTCGTTACTTCAGAAAGGTCTAAAAACAGGATCATCGGTACAATCAGCAAAGCACTGACAAGCAATCCCTCATACGAGTTGAATACATTATAGGCATACACTTTGGGAAGCTCTCCCTCTTTGGCAAGCGTATAGCCAATCTCTGTCGCCGCATAGAGTGTAGCGTTGATCGCCGATGCCGTTGCCAACAGTGCGGTAGCAGCCATGATCTTAAAGCCCATCGCACCAAAAATCGGCTCTGCTGCCTGAGCCAAAGCATAATCTTTGCTCTTGATCACTTCTGAAAGCGGCAGATTGCCCAGTACTGCCACAGAAGTAAGGACATAGAGCAGTCCCACCAACACAATGGTAATCACCATCGCGTTGAGCATGGTTGTGGAAGGGTTTTGCATATCTTCTACCGTATTGGTAATAACACTGAAGCCCTGATAGGCAAAAAAGGTCAGCCCGACAGCAAAGAACATATCTTTTACCGGCGGCATATCGGCACTGCCAAGCAGTTTGGGGTCAATGTAGAAGAGTGCAATGCCGGTAAAGATGACCAATGCGCTCACTTTGATAAAAACGATCACATTCTCCGACTTTGCCACCAGTGATGCACCCAGCAGGTTAATCAGTACAAAGAATCCTACAATCCCCAGTGCAAACCAGTCCGATGTACCGCTTGAAGGCAGAAATGTCGCTGCGTAGGTACCGAACGATTTGGCAACAGCAGCAATGGCAATGAGTTGGGAAAAGTAGAAGAGTACACCGGCGCTTCCGGAAAAGACACCTTCTCCAAACCCCTGCACAAGATACTCCACGATCCCCCCGCGTGAGGGGTAGGCAATGGCAAGTTTGGCAAGAGAGTAACCGCTAAGCAGTGCCGCTATGCCGCCAAAGACAAAAGAGATCCAGACAAGGTTTCCGGCAATCGCACCCGCCTCTCCAATCACAATAAAGATACCGGCACCGACCATGGAGCCGATACCCAAGAATACAGCAGACCAGAGTCCGAACGCTTTGCCACTTTTACTTTTCATCCGTCATCTTTTTGAAGAGATTGGCACCCATCAGCAATGCAAGCCCGTCAAAGAAGAGACTGAAGCCTACAAGCAGTCCGATCAGCACGATTGAACTTCCCGGCCATCCTGTTACAAACAGTACCGCAATAATGAGTGAGAGCACGGCATTGATAATCCAGATGCCCCACCCTTTGTTGGGGTAAAACGATGTTGCAAGGATAAAACTGCTGAATGAATCCATAAAAAAGTAGATGGAAAAGAGCAGTCCAAGGGTTGCAATGCCACCGATAGGTGAAAGGATCATATATGCCCCTACCCCAAGAAATATCAGACTCTTAAGCCACCCTCTCCAGTCACTTGCATCGGTTTTGTAGGTATAGAACCCCATCAAAAAGCCGCTAAAAAGCAGCAGCCATGCCACAAAGACCACGGTTGTCAATGATGCCGCGACAGGGAACATCGCCCCTAAAAATCCAACAATCATCATTATGATCCCCGCTGTTTTCGCATGTTTCTGAAAGACTTCAAGCTGTTCAAGTTCTTTTGGGGGTTTCCACATATCAATCCTTTTAAATAATTTCCATTATGATAGTACAATTTGGTTAATTGTTTTGCTACCTGACTAACATTTACAGATATGGTATTTTGGTTTACTGCACATGATCAAAGCAGAAAGTCTGAAGTGCAGCAGCGACAAAAAATGACAATTTGACATATTTTTACCCTTCCTCCTGCTTTTTGTCGTATCATATCACCATAAAAGCACAAGGAGCATACCATGGAAGGCACCATAGAGGTCAGTTACACTGTCATGTGCAAACAGGATGTACGCATCGAAATCACACTCAACGATCTGCTTGCTAATGAAAAGGTGCTGCGTGCCATCAAAGGCGAATTTGCCAAAGGACTGCGCAACATCGAAGTAACCGCCAAAGAGAATATACCCGTTATCCTCAAAACCGCCAAAGAGATCTACACCTTTACCGCAAGCAAAAACGACTTTGCCGACCTGCTTGAACTTGCCGAAGAGGATGCACGCACCCACAAACGACTGAAAAAGGAGTGCGAAGGGGTAGAGCTTGTGGATATACGGACGGTTGATTAGCCCTCGGTAAATCGCATTTGGGGTATAATAGAACATGGCTAAAAAGAAAAAGAAATACCTGATCAAACTCAACAACAAAATACGCAACTACTTTAAAGGGCTCCCTTTTGATGAGGGAGTTGCAACGCTTGACGATGACAAGCTCATGGCACTGGTGATGCTGCTTGAACTGCAGCTTGAACACTTTGAACGTGACGACATGATACGTGCCCTGCGCCGTGTCTGGAGTGAAGAGGGTGTAGGAGCAAGAGAGCTCATCGTCTCTTTTCTGACACAAAACCACAAAGCTATACATGCCCAAAAGAGCAATCCTCCGGTAGATAAAGTAGAAAAGATTCTCCACCTGCTCGAGAACATCGAGCACACCAGAGAGGAGGAGAACCTCATACTTGAATCCTTCATAGACACAAAAAGCGCCAAGATCACCGAAGAGAAGATTGCAAAGAAGCTCTACTATCTTCGTATGAAAGAACGTATCAGAACCTTCGAGAAAAAGCTCAATATTGTCTTCAATACCCTCAATGAGATCGAGTTTACCCACAGTTTCACCTTTACACTCAAAACCTATGACTTTGGCAAACTACTGCTGTGTGTCAGCGATCCCATTGACCTTGAAACACTGTGGGAGCAAGAGGAAGCAGACACCATCACCTATCTGGAGTCAGTCAAAGCATCCAGCATCACAGCCAAAGAGGAGGAGATACGCACCTTTCTTGCTGACATCTACAGCAAACCGCACCCCTATTTGGATGAAGAGACCATTCACCGGGCACTCAAGCAGATGCCTCCTGAGGAGACACTCTACCATGCACCACTGCCGTTTGATACTATAGAAAAAATATTAAAAAATATAAGCGACAAGTACGATGTGTTCGAGAGTACTGACCATATCATTATCGAAAAAGAGAAGTTCCACGATCTCTTTGGTACCATGCTCTACTACACCACCTCGGTTGCTTACGAAAAACCCTTTTTGTACAACCTGATCTGGAGAGGTGAGACCCCGCCTGTCAAAGAGGATATCAACCAGGTCAACGATGACCTGCTCGCCCACTTCCGTGTTGCACTCGATGATCTGATGGAGCAAATGCGGCAGATGGCAGAGAAACTAATACTTGACGACTCTGTCATGGAAGAGTTCATTGTCCGTTTTGTTGCCCCACAGGTAGAGAGTTCACATAACCTCAAGCTCAAAGAGAAGACAAAGCGGCGTATCCTCTTCCACTTTGGCGAATACATCAAACCAATGCTCGAAAGGCAAAAACGCGAAGCCCTGCTTGCCAAGACCATTCGCGACTTCAAACGCCTCTTTCCACTGGCACGCCAGCTCAAACGCAAGATCATCTTCCATGTAGGACCGACCAACTCGGGAAAAACCTACGAAGCACTCAAGGCACTCAAAGCAGCAACCACAGGCTACTACCTTGCACCACTCCGACTGCTTGCACTCGAAGGCTACGAAAATCTCAAAGCCGACGGGGTCAATGTATCACTCATTACCGGAGAAGAGGAGATCATCGATGAGGAGTCCACCCATATCAGCTCCACCATCGAGATGATGAATGCTTCTGTCGATGTCGATGTCTGTGTCATCGATGAGATACAGATGATCGCAGACAGAGACCGCGGATGGGCATGGGCAAACGCTCTCATAGGTGCCCCTGCCAAAACAGTCATTTTGACCGGATCGACCGATGCGCTGCATGCAATCAAGGCACTCTGTGACTACCTTGAAGAGCCACTTGAGATCAAACACTTTGAACGAAAAAATCCGCTTGAAGTGATGAAGCGTGCTACCCCCATGAAGCAGATCAAACCCCAGACTGCCGTGGTGGCATTTTCCAGACGTGATGTCCTTTCACTCAAACAGCAGCTGAGCCAAAAGTACAGTGTCTCTGTGGTGTACGGCAACCTCTCTCCCGAAGTACGTAGGGAAGAGGCAAGACGCTTCAGAGAGGGCGAGAGCCAAGTGCTTGTCGCTACCGATGCCATCGCCATGGGGCTGAACCTGCCCATCCGTACCATCCTCTTTGCCAAAGACAACAAGTTTGACGGGCTTAGACGGCGCGAACTGCTGCCAAGCGAAGTGCTACAGATCGCCGGACGTGCAGGACGGTACGGCATTGAAGAGAAAGGGTATGTCGGGGCACTCGATGAAGGTGCGCTAAAAACCATCTACAAAACCTTCCACACACCACTAAACGACATCGAACTGCCGGTCTCTGTTATGGCGAGTCTGGAGCATGTGATGCTCATTGGGGAGATACTGGAGACGGAGAACATCACGACCATTCTGGCATTTTTTGCCGACAATATGGAGTTTGACGGCCCGTTTGTGGCTGCAAACATCGAGAGTATGCTCGAGATTGCCGCGATTGTCGATGAGTACGACCTTGACCTGCGTACCCGCTACTATCTCAGCTGTGCACCAGCAAGCATCTCCTCACCCTACATCGAGTCAGTCTTTCACCGCTACATCCGTCAGATCGAGGCGGGTAACAAAGTACTCTACATCCCTCCCAGAGACCTTCCAGCCTTTGCACAGACCAATGACATGCTGCTCAATGCCGAGGATCGTGTACGTGAAATCTCTCTTTACCTCTGGCTCAGTTTCAAGTTTCCAGATCTCTTTGAAGACACCCAGAAAGCCATCGAAGCACGAGCAAGACTCAACAGCTACATTGAAAATTCACTGCGTCAGGGGCACTTTACCAAAACCTGCCGGCGTTGTGGCAAGGTACTTGACTTCTCCTACCGCTTCTCCATCTGCGATGCGTGCCACAGCAGCAAGAAACGCGGTGGAAGCAGCCATACAAAACACCGTGGCGGGTATAGAGGCAGGCAAAAGAAACATTGATATTTTATAATATATCAAATGTGGCAAAGAGTGGTCTATGGTCAGAGATACCCCCGTCATCGGGTACTTCATGCGCAAGCAGCTTCAGTTTGCGGTAAAAAATAAAGTCAAGATGGTTGCCAAAGACCGCTTTGACAGGATCACTTTTTCCAAAGGGTACACGCTTCATCCCTAGTCTTTTGGCAGTCTGCAACAACTGTTTGCTGCGTGACCTGCTCCATGCGTTGAAATCACCGGCAATGAGAAGTGCCCCGTCATAGTTTTCCAGAAATACCTGTATGCGCGACTTCTCCTCCACATAGGCACGGTCTTCACGAAAATTGATCGCATGCACATTGACTACCAGCAGCATATCACCGTTTTCCAACCGGTAGCGGCTTATGAGCAGGCTTTTGTGTGTGGCGAAAAAGAGTTCACGGTGTTTGGAGAGATAGGCTTTTGTCTCCTCCGCCACTGCCCTGCTTGCAGTAAGCACACCATAGTTATTCTCTTTGTAGCGTATGTTTGCCGCCGCGTCGTAGGAGTACCCCTCTACCCTGCAGGCATCGCCGTTTTTGAAGTTAGCCTCCTGAAACAGCAGCAGATCCGCCTGATGTGACTGCACAAAGGCTGCAAAGCGTCCATCATCCCTGTTTTTCTTGTAGACATTCCAGCAGAGTACAGAAAACGGCAGCGGTACTTTGGGCAATGCATCACGCAGGCAGTGGCTGTGGTGCACCTGTTGGGGCAAGAACATCTGCTACACCATCGGTGCAAAGACTTTCATGATATTCTCGAAAGCCTCACGTGTTTTGGATGGGGGTTCAAGCCCCCGGACAGAAGTTTTCATAAGGCTGTTCATCCATGCCTCCAACGCCTCGATGAATGTGGGAGAGTAGACAAACGTAACCACCTCATAATTGAGAAAAAGGCTTCTGTTGTCAAGGTTGAGTGAACCGACCATACCACCAAGGCTGTCTATCAAAATCGCCTTGGCATGCAGCATCTCCCCTTCAAAGAGCACCACATCGATCCCATTGCTGTAAAGATCACGCATGTAGGGGCTTCGCACAATGTCTGTAAAGAGGTGGTCTGAGTGTTTGGGGGTGATAAGCTTCACATCTACCCCTTTGTGCTGGGCGATGATCAACGCCTGTGTAATGTTCTCATCAGGCACAAAGTACGGTGTTACGATCCAGATACGCTCCTTGGCACTGTAGATGGCATTGAGCAGCGCTTCATAGAGTGCATCTTTGGCAATGTCAGGTCCGGAGGGGACTACCTGTACAAGGCTCTCCCCCTCAAACTCTTTTACGGTAGGCACATTGGGTTCAATGCTCTCCCCTGTCGCATACTCCCAGTCATTGCGGAAGATAGAACGGAAGTGCTGCAGCGCAGGCCCCTGAAGACGGTAGAGAAGATCGTACCAGCGTTTGCTGCCGTCATCAGGTCCCATATATTCATTGCTCAGGTTCATCCCGCCGCTTAACAGTGTAGTCTGATCAAAAAGGTAGATCTTTCTGTGGTTTCGCAGGTTGATATAACTCTGCATAGGATATTTGAGCATCGGTACAAAAAAAGCGACTTCCCCTCCGGCACATCTAAGCGCTTTGAAACCCCGTTGATTCAGATAGACACCAAACGATCCAACCGTATCTAACAACAGACGTACCTTTACCCCCTCTTTCGCCTTTTGGGTCAATGCCTCTATCATTGCTCTTGTCATGGCATCAAAGGTAAAGACATAGGTAGCAATCTCAATGCTTTTGGTCGCTTTCTTGATTTCCTGCATCATCGCTTTGTACGCATCTGTGTCACTGGTAATAAGTTCAAAACGGTTTGCACTGCTTGCAGGAGGAATGCCGTTTTTCATCAAAATATTTGCCAGTGCATGCTCGGTATGGTTGATATGGTACTCTTCATATTCTTTAATATGTGGAAACTGTACCAGTTCTTTGGTATGCTTATTATCCCGTTTGCGTATGCCTATGAGAAAATAGAGCGGTGCCGCGATGTAGGGCATAAAGACAATAAAGAGCATCCATGAGATCATACTGGTAGAAGAGCGTTTCTGGTAAATGATGTGCCCCAGAGCAGTAAAGACCAATATGCCGCCAAGCAGCAGGAAAAGGTAGGAACCTGCTATAGACCATGCTGAAAGTTCGATGCTGCACCTCCCACTGTTTTTGCTATTATAGCATGTCACAAAGCGTTTTTCTCTGTCACTTTTGGAAGCATTTTATACAATTAAGAGTTATTTTGTCCTATTTGTTAACTTTTTATGTTATAATACCTCCACAAAACCAAATCAAAAAGGATTAGCCATGCCAAAGATCAACAAATATGTAGACATCGACACTGTAGAAAGAGAAGCAAAAAAAGACCTTATCGACAGACACTCACCATTCATCACTGTTCAGGGTGAAGCGAAAAAAGGTGAAATGCTTGCAGTAAACGTCAAAATGGGACAGGAGTACACTCACCCGGACGATTTCGACCACTATATCGAGTCTATCACACTTTTTGACGGAGACACCAAACTTGCAATGGCAACGTTTGTACCGGGAACACTCGGAAATGAAAAATCTCACGCAGAAGTGACTTTCAACATCAGACCAATGAAGAAAAAACTCAATCTTGTAGCACACGGATACTGTACAAAACACGGCATCTGGGAATCTACTCCGGTTGAAGTAGAAGTCGCTGAGTAAGTACACTTCCCTCTCCCCCGATCTTTCGGGGACTCACTTTTTTTCCTAACTTTCTTTTTTCTTAATTATTCCGCATCCACATCCCAAGCAGCACCCCCTGTACCCATGCACCAAGAACGACATAGAACGTATAGACCACAGTAAATGTCCAGCCAAAGTAGGCGATCATCAGCGGTATCCACGGGATCTTCACTGCTCTTGCATAGATAAACGCCCCTATCAGTCCCTCTTTGGCACCCTGTTCTCTGAGATTTTGCAGCATCGGGTACCAGACATACCCCGGGCCGTGGCTGAGTATGCCGCCAATGAGTGCCAGCAGCCACCCTTTGAGTCCGCTCTCATCACCAAGATGCTTTGATATCGCCTTCTGATCAATAAATATGTTTAGCAGTGCCGTCAAGGTCAGTACCACCACAAGAATGGGGATGATCATCTTCAAGACATCCAGACTCTCTTTGAGTGCCGTGAGGGTCTTGTCGGCGTTGAAGAGAAGGAGTACGGCATAGAGCAGCACCACAATGCCGAGCATGACCAGTCCGCTTTTGTTCTTTTTCATGCAAAGAGCCTGAGTGTTAGGGTAATGGCAACGGAGAGCAAAAAAGCGAAGATGAGGCTTAAAAGGTTGCGCACAAGGGCAAAACGGAATCCGAAGATGGAAAACTCCATGGGAAGCTGTACGACACCAAGCGTGACAAATGAAAGGATGAATGCCGTCACACCGTAAAAAGAAGCCCCCTCATCAAGCAGCTCTCCGCCTATAATGTAGCTAAGAAACGGCTGCCCTACCGACACACCGCCAAAACCGACCCCCATCAGCATATCATGCAAAGCAGTGCCGTTAAAGAGCGTGTGGAGCATTTCCGGAGTAATGTAGGTTTTAAAAAGACCAATGAGCCCAATGGTTGCCAGCAGCATCGGGGTGATTATCCTCAAACTTTTAAGTGTTCCGGTTGCCGCCGCTTTCAGTTTTTGCTTCACACTGTCACCTTTTTTTCTTACATTATGAAGGCAAACAGCTAACAGGAAGTTGAAAAGCCTATTCCCAGAATGGCAGCAGGTAGGCGATCTGTTCATCACTCAGCACCGCTGTCGTTTGCGAAATACACTTCAAATGCACCTTTGTCGCTTCAATTTTAAGCTTGGCGATCTTTTCAAGCAACGGCGCGACACTGCTTGGATCCTCTCTGTCGATCATCGCTTCAGCGACCTCATCTTCAAGCGGCTTAAGCTTCGCTTTGATCTGCTTGACCGCACCTATGGTCTCTTTGCGGATGACAAGCAGTTTTTTCTTCTGCTCCGGTGTCAGTCCCAGTGCACCTTTGTCCCAGTGTTTGACAAGCAGTTTGGTCATGTGCGGCAGATTTTCACTGTTGATGAGAAACGGTGATCCGACAAGTGCGTTGATCTTGTCATTTGCCTGCACCTCTTTGATCATGGCTACAAAATCTTTGTGCGGATAGGTCTCAAGCAGATAGGCTGCGATCGCTTCAAGTTCGGCTTTGGTGACATTGCCTTTTTGCGATGGCATCACGCCGAACTTGGCTACTTTATTGGACTCACACACCGATTTGGAGACATCTGGATTGAGTACATAGTCTACGATAAACGCTTTCTGCGCTTCAGGCTTCTCTTTTGCCAGCTTTACATGAAAAACGACAGCATCCATTGCGGGGGCTGTGAGTTTTTCCAGTTGGAAGAAATTGGGGCTTTCAAGCATGTGGCAGGAGGCACACTTCTTCTGAAGCAGTTGTGCACCACCCGATGCCATCAGAGCGACAGCCGATATCATGAGCAAAGAGAGTGAACGTTTGA
The DNA here is from genome assembly GCA_027029065.1 of Sulfurovum sp. Next base: position 331 of record JALVGO010000011.1, on the reverse strand, counting down.
GCATAGTTTGTCCTTTTTGGTATATAATAGCAGCATTATAAAAAGCCGATGTGAACCCTGTGTGAATCAGAGGCAATTTATATTGAATTGATATTGTACCGATACAATATGGGTAGAGAAAATAGACAAAGGTGTATCATGCCAAGAATGCTATTGCTGCTTGAAGATGATCTGCAGCTCAATGATACGGTCAAACAGTTCCTTGAACATCACGGCTATAGAGTCTTGAGTGCCTACGATGCCCATCAGGCAAGAGATCTGCTGTATGAAAACCCTGTCGATCTGATGCTGCTGGATATCAAGGTGCCGTACCAAAATGGGTTTGACCTGC
>JALVGO010000010.1 GCA_027029065.1 Sulfurovum sp. | reverse complement strand
ATTGTAGCGGATTTAAGGAGTTTGTCGTTGTAGATGAAGGGGTGCGTGAGGGTGTAGCACTCACTCTTTGTGAAAGTAAATAGGAGTAAATTTGTTTGATTTTTTTACTCTTTTGGATACAATAAAAAAAGAAGTTAATTGAAGGTAGGAGAAGCGATGGCAAAAATGAGCGGCGCGCAGATGGTAGTTGAGGCGATGCGTGAAGAGGGCGTTGAGGTAGTTTTTGGCTATCCTGGTGGCGCCATAATGAATGTGTATGATGAGATATATAAACATAGATATTTTGAGCATATCCTCACACGCCATGAACAAGCAGCTGTGCATGCAGCGGATGGGTATGCAAGAGCCACTGGAAGAGTTGGTGTGGCGTTTGTGACTAGTGGACCTGGCTTTACCAATGCGGTTACAGGGCTAGCGACTGCGTATATGGACTCTATTCCTATTGTGGTTATCAGTGGACAGGTGCCTCTTAGCATGATAGGCACAGATGCATTCCAAGAGATTGATGCAGTAGGTATTAGTAGGCCATGCACCAAGCACAACTTTTTAGTCAAAAGCGCTAAGGAGTTGCCACAAATTTTGGCAGAGGCTTTCTATTTGGCTCGTAGTGGAAGACCTGGACCGGTGCATGTGGATATTCCAAAAGATGTAACGGCTGAGATCGCTGAGTTTGAGTATCCAAAAGAGATAAAGCTTGAAACCTATAAACCAACCATCAAAGGCAATGCAAGGCAGATCAAAAAGGCTGTAGAAGCGATAGCCCAAGCAAAAAAGCCGGTTTTTTATCTGGGTGGAGGAATTATTCACTCCAACAGCACTGAGCTTATTCGTGAGCTTGTGCATGCTACCCAGATTCCTGCAGTAGAGACTCTTATGGCAAGAGGCGTATTGCGCTATGATGATCCAATGCTGCTTGGAATGGTTGGGATGCATGGAAGCTATGCTGCTAATATGGCAATGAGCGAAGCCGATCTCTTGATTGCTCTTGGGCCTAGGTTTGACGATAGGGTAACGGGAAAACTCTCTGAGTTTGCAAAGTATGCAAAAATAATTCATGTAGATATAGATCCAAGTAGCATTGGCAAATTGGTGCATGTGGACTACCCTATCGTTGGGGATCTCAAACATGTGCTAAATGAACTTGTGCCACAAGCCAAAGAGAAGGTGGATCCAAGCCGCTATGAGGCTTGGAGGGAGATCCTTAGGCGCTATGAGGAGCTGCATCCGCTTACTTATGAAGATAGTGATGAAGTGTTAAAGCCTGAGTGGGTGATACAAAGAGTTGGGCAAAAGCTTATGGGCAAAGCTAGAATCTCTACTGATGTTGGTCAGCATCAGATGTGGACAGCGCAGTTTTATCCATTTACAAGACCTAGAGAGTTTATTACAAGTGGTGGGCTTGGGACTATGGGCTTTGGTTTTCCAGCAGCAATGGGTGTGAAAAAGGGTGTGCCAGATGAGATTAGCGTCAATATTAGCGGAGATGGCTCTATTTTGATGAATATTCAAGAGCTAATGACAGCGGTGGAGTATAGGCTGCCTGTCATCAACATCATCCTCAACAATAACTACCTTGGTATGGTGCGCCAGTGGCAAACTTTCTTTTATGACAAGCGCTATGCTGAAACGGATCTCTCTATGCAGCCAGATTTTGTGAGGTTGGCTGAGAGTTTTGGGGGCGTTGGTTATAGAGTTAAGAGTAAAGAGGAGTTTGATAAGGCTTTGGATGATGCTATTAGCAAAGGTGTAGTAGCCCTTATTGATGTGGTAATTGATAGGTATGAAAATGTTTTGCCGATGGTGCCAGCAGGTGGAAGTTTGTATAATATGCTCTTAGAGTATAAGGATTGATCAATGAGTATGAGAAAAGTAATTTCAGTAATTGTTTTAAATGAGCATGGAGTTCTTACAAGAATTACAGGTCTCTTTGCTGCAAGGGGATATAATATTGAGAGCCTCACAGTAGCTCCCATTCCAAATAGCAAATATTCGCGCCTTACAATTGTAACAAACGGCTCACCAAGAGTAATTGAGCAGATTATCAAGCAGCTACACAAACTTATCCCAGTCTATAAAGTGATTGAGC
>JALVGO010000009.1 GCA_027029065.1 Sulfurovum sp. | reverse complement strand
TGGGCGCCCATGCGGACTTTGGAGGCATCGAGAATCCGGGTATTGTCGGCCGGGATGACATGCTGAAGGTAACGGGGGAATTTGTCCACGCTGGTGATCTCGGGGAAAGTGCCCGAGAGTTTCATCTCGATCTCATTTTCACGGAGATATTCAAGCTCATACGGCGTATTGCCGACCCATGCGACGTTGGTGAGGATCCCGAATGCGCCGTCCAGATTGACACTGCGCAGAGGGGCTTTGCCGAGTGAGAGGGCATAGAGCTTGAGATAGACCACTTCCACGCTCTGAGGTGCGGTATCTTCGAAGAGGAAGACGATGCGGTAGTCTTTGCCAATGTCTTCGCGGGCAGAGAGGGCTTTGACTACCTGGACATTTTTGTGCGCGTCACCGGTCGCTTCGGCCAGATACGGAGCAAACGCCGCCATCGCATTGGCGACGAACGCATCGTTCAATGTCGCGACAAACTCACTTCCACTGAAATCTACCGCAATCCGCGCTTCCTGCAATGACCGGACAAATACCGCCGCCGAGCCAAAATTTTCGTTCCAGTTGACGACGGCGAAATTCGCCTGAAGTACTTTGTCCGCATGTTTCTGCCCCCGATCCACCCGCGCGATCCCAAACGCCACCGGTTCCCGGTAGCCTTCAGAATTGCGGGTCTCCTCGACGAGGGATTTGAATGCATCTGCCGATGCGATGGTCTCAATGGCCATGGATAATTCCTTCTGCTTTTTTGGGGGATATTATAGCTTTTTTTTGTTCAAAAAACCCCTCCACTCCACGGTTCTTCCAGCCTGTACTTACCATACACTCCATTTTCACTTCTCACTTCTCACTTCTCACTTCTCACTTCTCACTTTTCACTTTTCACTTTTCCATTTTCCATTTTCCATTTTCCATTTTCCATTTTTCATTTTTCATTTTCCATTTTCCATTTTCCATTTTTCATTTTTCATTTTTCATTTTTCATTTTTCATTTTTCATTTTTCACTAATACGATACCCCTCACTCCTACTTCCTACTTGCTACTTCACACTCCCCCATAATCTTCGCCCAGTCCCGGTCAAACCGCCCTCGAATATACCGATCGGTATGGGGGATCGTGCATCCGGAGCAATCATGATGGATCACCTCGGCATGGACGCTGCGTCTTCCCCCCGGGGCAACAATGGCGCAGGTACTTTTGACCACTGCCCCCTCCTCCTCACCGATCCCTTCATCGCGAAACCGGAAATGGGGACACGCGCACAGATAGCAGTTGAGATCCTCCATGTCGTGGCACCGCTCCCCTCGGGCATACAACGGACAAAAATCCGGCTCATGTATCACCATATTGTCGTACCGGAACCAGGCGATTATCTCTTCATCGCTCAGATGCGCAAGCCGTGCAACGATCGCACGGTGCTTCCGGGCGTGTTGAATGAACCAGTCGTGGTAGGTCATGGGGATCCTTTGATGCAGGCGTTTTAAAATTTTTCTGCAAAATAATAGTATCACAAACAATTTTATGGTATAATGGAAAGGTCATTTATACAGAATCACTGAAAAAGCCAAACCTGTCGTGAGGCAGGGACGGAAAGCCATGGGTCTATCGAAGCTGTTGCGGCGATAGATCGCCAGGTTGCCAGAGGCATTCCTCCGCTTTTTTCTTTCTGTTTTTTTGGCTGAATGGGATAGAGACTCACTCTGCAAAAAGATGGGACTCTGGCTTTGATCGCCCGGGATGCTTTGGTTGTGTCTCAGTGGCTTGAAGAAACATACGGTCTCAATGGAGGATTAACCATGAAGTATAAAAGTCTTATGACAGCCGTGTTGATAGCGGGCATATTAAATGGATGCAGCAACTTTGACTTTCTCTCCTTCGTCACTTCCGATCATCAAGATGCTGCTACCCAGACTGACAGCGGCCACCATACCGGAACGACAGCAGGCGGTACTTCCGGTGGCATCGATACTGCAAATCATGATGATGAGGAAACAACCCCGGAACACCCCCGGATCTACGCCGACTACAATGCCAGTCAGGATATCGCCCGTCTCTACGGCAAGGCGACTCAGGGCACCGGCAGCGGCTACCAGTACTATGAGCC
>JALVGO010000008.1 GCA_027029065.1 Sulfurovum sp. | reverse complement strand
ATGTCAAAAAAGGACAATTACTGATTAAAATCGACCCGACCCTGTTAATCGCCAAAAAACGAGCTTTAGACGTTAAAATCAAAGGATTTCAAGACGATGTCAAACGATATACGGCACTGGTTAAAGCCGATGCGGTACAAGCCATTAAACTTGAAAAAGCCCAATTAGGATTAAAAGGTGCCATAGCAGAAAGAAAAAGTGTCTTGGACCAAATAGCCAAAACCAATATCAGAGCGCCGTTTTCAGGGCATATTTCTCATAAATTTACCGAAGTCGGTTCGTATGCCGCCCCCGGCATGCCTTTGTTGGAATTAACGGATATTGCCCGCTTGCAATTTGTTATCAATGTATCTGAAGACGATTTGGATTTGTTTGATTATAACAAAGATTATCCCATTAGTATAGACGCTTTACCCGGACAAAAAACAACCGGTAAGTTGGCTATGGTTGCCAGTAAAGCCAATCCCTCAAACGATTATCCTGTCAAATTTGACGTTAATAATACCAAGGATAAGAGTATTAAATCCGGCATGTTTGGTAATGTATTCGTCCAAAAAAACTTTGGCGATAAAGTCATCATCATTCCGGCAACTGCAGTCAGGGGATCAGAACAAGAACCTAAAGTCTATGTCATAGAAAACGGCAAAGCCCGTATAAAAAATATTGTAATTACCAAACACATAGGCAATAATGTCGTGGTAAAAGAAGGTTTAAATTCCGGGGATATAATTGTTACTTCCGGATTTATTAACCTTTTTGATGGCGCTAATGTAACAACCAAAGAAAAATAAGCTTATGAATATTACAAAAATATCCATCAACAGACCCTCGTTAATCATTGTATTGTTCAGTGTATTTATTTTGATGGGCTATATCGGGTTTAAAAACTTGAGTTACGAACTTTTACCTGATTTTAACCAGCCGGTTATTGTCATTAAAACCGTTTACCCCGGTGCAGAACCCGAAGAAGTAGAAACATCCGTTTCTAAAAAAGTGGAAGATGCCCTGTCCAATTTGGAAGGCATTGATTATATCCAATCTAAATCCTTACCCAATGCCTCTATCGTAATTGCCAATTTAAAATACGGTACGGATGTCGATTTTGCGATGCAAGATGCACAAAGATACATTGATAATATTCGAAACGATTTACCGGACGAAATTTTAAGCCCCACCATGAGTAAAGTTTCGCCTAGCGATTTGCCTATTATGTCTATCAGTGCCAACAGCAACCTGCCGGCAACCGAATTTTATCAAAAAATGACCGATGATATTCTGCCGCAAATTAAACAGCTCAAAGGAGTTGCCGAAATTGATATTTTGGGTGGCGAACAGCGGGAATTTCAAGTCAAAGTTGATCCCGATAAACTCAAACTCAACAAAATATCTTTAAGTCAAGTAACCGAAGCCATTTTGCGTGCCGGTAAAGATTTTCCCGCCGGAAAAATCAAAACCGATAAAGTAGAAAACTCGGTGCGTTTGTTAGGCAAATTTCACAAACTCGAAGATATTGAGAATGTACAAGTAGCCATGCGTGCCCCCGGCAGTCCCATCTACGTAAAGGATGTGGCAAAAGTAGTGGACGGCACCAAAGAAGTGTCCTCTTTAAGCCGTTACAACGGTGTAGAAGGTCTTGGTTTGGTATTAAAAAAACAAGGCGATGCCAATGCCGTTGATGTTTCAAAATTAGTAAGAAAAAAACTTAAAGAAATAGAACAAAAGAATCAAGAAACCGGCATCAAATTTATCATTGCCGATGATTCTACCGATAATACAATTGCAGCAGTTAATTCGGTTGTAGATGATTTGATTTTAGCCGTTATTTTGGTGTCTTTGGTCATGCTTTTATTCCTGCGTAGTTTCCGTAATGCCATTATTGTACTGGTAGCTATTCCTACCTCATTGGTAACGGCATTTGCCGTAATGTGGCTACTCGGCTATACGTTAAACCTGATGACCTTATTGGCAATGTCCTTAATCATCGGTATTTTGGTCGATGATGCCACCGTAGTATTAGAAAATATCCAACGTCACTTGGATATGGGCAAAGAAAAACGAAAAGCGGCATTTGAAGGACGTATGGAAATCGGTTTTTCGGCT
>JALVGO010000007.1 GCA_027029065.1 Sulfurovum sp. | reverse complement strand
TCAAGCTGCTGCATACACTCTATGACAACTGTCTGAAAGAGGAAATCTCCTTTCTCGATGAGCACTTTTTACTTGATCTCATTGTCTCTGGTGATACAGTTAAGGGTGCTGTTTTACTTGATATCCGAAGCGGTGAAGTCAAACAGATCGATGCCAAATCGGTCGTCATCGCCACGGGTGGCTACGGTGGGCTCTACCACGACCACACGACCAATATGTATGGTGCCAGTGGCGACGGTATCGCAGCGGTACTGCGTGCAGGCGGAGCGGTAAGTGATATGGAGTTTGTTCAGTTTCACCCTACAGGGCTCAAACATTCAGCCATTTTGATGAGTGAGAGTGCACGGGGCGAAGGAGGATACCTTGTCAACAGCAAACAAGAACGCTTTGTTGATGAGCTAAAACCTCGTGATGAAGTAGCCCGTGCGATCTTTGAAGAGTTGCAAAAGAAAGAAGAGGTCTTTTTGGATCTGCGCCATTTAGGGGAAGAGAAGCTCATGACACTGCTCCCTCAAGAGGTGGCACTTTGCAAACTTCACGAAGGTGTTGATCCTGTCTCGGAGCTTGTCCCCATCAAACCTGTCACACACTACACCATGGGTGGTATCGATGTGGACTATGCGCTGGAGGTCAACGGCATAAAAGGCTGTTTTGCCGTAGGTGAGTGTGCCAATGCCAAAGTGCACGGTGCCAACCGCCTTGGAGGCAACTCACTACTGGAGATCACCACCTTTGGACGATTTGCAGGGGAAAATGCCTACAAACATGCCGTCTATGCCAGCAGCAAACCTGCAGATAGCAGCGTATTGCACGCATGCCAAAAGAAGATAGAGAGACTCTTTGAGCAGGAGGCTCCGATCGATTTCTATACCCACCGTCAGGCTCTGGGCAGGCTATTTTATGAAAACGTAGGTATCGTCCGTGATGAAGCGGGGCTGACACAGGCACTCGAAGAGGTGGTCGCCACCCAGGTCGCACTCAAAAAGATGGGTATCCAGGACAGATCCAAAACTAACAACCAAAATCTTGTAGAGTTTCTGGAGTTCGAAAACGCTCTCATGCTTGCCCCTACTATCATCTCTGCTGCACTGGCAAGAAAAGAGAGCCGCGGGGCACACTACCGGAGTGACTATCCGCAGAGTGATGATACCCATTTTAAAAAGCATATTGTTTTGCAATGGAAAAGGGAGGCAGAAGCATGAAAATAACCATCAAACGTGACAGAGACTTTGAGGATTTTCAGATCTCCGAAGGGCTTACACTGCTTGCTGCACTCTACGAGATCAAAGAGCAGCATGACCCCACACTCACTTTCTCGGCAGGCTGTCGTGCCTCGGTATGTGGTACCTGTGCCGTACGTGTCAACGGAAGAGAAGAACTCGCCTGTGCCTACAAACCCAAAGAGGGTGACACCGTTGAACCACTGCAGTACCACCCCGTATTGCGGGATCTCAAAGTCGACAAACAGCAGGCAAAAACAACACTTCAAAAGAGTCAGACATGGCTGCACAGCTATACGGAAGCTGTATTAACCCCTAAAGATGCACATTTGATAGAAAGACAGACTGACTGCATCCTTTGTGACAGCTGTTACTCTGCCTGCCCTGTCTTTGCAGTCAACCCCGACTTTCTGGGGCCTTTTGCACTCACACGCGCCTACCGCTACACTGTGGACAAACGCGAAGACAACCCAAAAAGCATCATTGATGCCGTGCAGCAAAACGGTGTATGGGACTGCACTCTCTGCGGAGAATGCACAGCCGTCTGCCCCAAAGGGATCGACCCAAAAATGGACATTACCATGTTACGCGGAGAATCGCTCAATCACGGATACAGCGATCCAAGCTTTGCAAACCAAAGCTTTGGTACGCCGGATTTTGGAGGAGGGTTTGGGTTTGACCCCAATGTTGGGTTTTAGTTCTCGAAGGCACTTCGTATTTGGGAAGGAATCTTTAGAGGTCTCATTGTTTTGGCATCCACAAAAACCCACTCTGTTTTACCCTCACAAATAACCACACCATCTTTGATACGGCTGATCTCGTAACAACGGGTAGAAAGAATTTTACCAATATCCTCTATCCATGTTTTCATTTGCAGCATAT
>JALVGO010000006.1 GCA_027029065.1 Sulfurovum sp. | reverse complement strand
GCATCCAATGTCCTGTTTGACAAAGGAAGTGCGGTACTCAAAGAGAGTGCCAAAGGGGAGCTCAAGCGTGCCTTTGAAGAGTACATCGGCACACTGGTAACCAACCCTGCCATCAAACCCTACTTAGATAAGATCATCATCGAAGGGCACACAGACAGTGACGGTGGCTACCTCTACAATCTTGACCTCTCCCAAAAGCGCGCCTATGCGGTCATGCACTACCTGTTGACGCTTGACATCGCCAAAATGTACAACCTCAAACCGCTGCTGGTCGCTTCCGGACGTGCCTACCTTGACCCGGTACTCGTTGACGGGGTGGAAGACAAAGAGGCTTCACGGCGTATTGAGATCAAGTTCAGGCTCAGAAACGAAGATGCGATGCATGAGATAGAGAAGGTGCTCGATGCGGAGTGATTTTGAACCCAAAAATCTTCAACGGGCAAAAGAGACCCTCTCAAAGCAGTTGGAGACTGTACGTTCTTCATGTAAACCGCAAGAAAGAGACACGGTTAGGGATAAAGGCTCAGTTACGACGCGTCTATTCTCTTTTCTAAGAAGCCTTTTTAGGTAAAGAAACTTTGCCTAAAGAGTGGTTTTGCTCTTTAGATTTTCTTGGCTTTTGTTGTGCTTTTATCCTCTCCTTTTGGTACTCCCGAAAAGACTTCAACGCAGCAAGGTGCTCTTCATAGGTCTTGCTGAAGGTGTGTTTGCCTGTTGGGGTCAGCATGAAGAAAAGGTAGTCACTTTTTGCCGGAAACATTGCCGCTCTGAGCGCCTCCATGGAGACTGTGCCAAGCGGTGCAGGGGGAAGACCTTTGTATTTGTAGGTGTTGTACAGGCTTGTGTCGTACTTGATCCGCTCAGGGGTGACGATGCAGTGGGAGTAGCTACCGTAGTTGAGGGTGCTGTCCATCTGCAGTTTCATTTGTTTGTGTAGCCGGTTGTAGATAACTGATGCGATCATCGGCATCTCCTCCACATCATTGGTCTCTTTTTGGATGATTGATGCAATGGTAATGAGCATCTTTAGCATTTCACCATCCAGTCCGTAGCAATAAAACTGCTTCTTGAAACTTTCCAGTTTTCGCTGTGAGTGGAGAAAGAGGTAGTCTATGATCGCTTGCGCATCGGCATCTCTGGCGATCAGGTATTTCCCTGCAAAGATATCCCCCTGAGGAAGGTGCTGTTTTTGGCGGTAGTACTTTTTGAGTTTTTGAAGGTCGCGTTTGGTATCATGAGCCAGACGGGTAAGCATCTCCTCAGTAGTCTCTCCGGCAAAGACTTTTACCCACATGGTGTTGGCACGATGGTCGGCAAGATGATGAAAAAAGGCGTATCTGCCGCTTTTGGTATGGGTGATGGTGTACCAGCCTTTTTTCGGCAGGTGTTTGTCCAGGAGCAGCAGTGTGTCAATGTCGGTGATGTTATAGCCGTATTTACGGAGTGTATTGAGTACTACTGTACGGTTTCGGTCTGGAAAGTAGACGCTTTTGCCATCTTTGCCTATGGGGATGAGAAAATTGTAAAAAAGAAGCAGGGCAGAGAGGAGGATAAGCAGTTCCAGAAAGTAAACAAAGTACCGATAGTTTCTGGAAAGCTTCCTCCTCATCTACTCTTCCAGAAAATCTTTTTCCCAGAAGAAGTCGATCCACTCTGTCGCCTCATGCAGCCAGTAGTCTGGTTCGATCAGGGTGTTTTTTTTGCAGTAGAGTGTTGCACTTTTAAACTGCGTATCCGGATAGCGCTCCTGCAAGACACGAAGCACCGCAACAAGTGTCTGACCGGAATCGACAATATCATCGAGGATCAGCACCTTTTTGGCTCCGTCAAGCTCAGGCAGGTTCATCAGTTTGGGATGGGAACGTTTCACCTCGCCGTCGTAGAGAATGGAGTTGATGCTGAAAAGGTTTCTATTGTCCGTTGCCTGCGCATACGCATGTGCCAGTGTCAGTCCGCCTCTGGCAATACCAAGTATTGTGTCCGGATTGTAGTCGGAAGTCACTTTGACCAGTGTTTTTACATCTGTTACGAATGTGTTGTAATCATAATAGTGTGCCATCACCAACTCCTTTTATGCGTCACTTTCGGGAACATAACAGTACTCTTCCAACCCTTCTATGAATGCCATCAGCAGTGCATTGGAGCAGGGCTTGAAGTTCTTGTGATCCTCTTTGCGGAAGAGTGACTTTAGCTCCTGTTTTCCAAGCATCACATCTCCAAGGTTGAAGATCAGTTCCGTTTCGGGCTCTTTCAGTTCCAATGCTACCCGAAGTTTTTTTAAAATGAGGTTGTTTGTCAGCGGTACGGCATCATCTTCATTCGCTTTTTTTGGACTTGGCCCGCGTTTGAGAATGATAAGCCCGTCAAGGAAGACCCCAAGCTCCTCATAGCTGCAAAGATGAAATCCTTTATCCTGTCTGCGTTTGAGCAGCGCTTCAAGGTGTTCCCGCTCCATAGGATACTCCGCAAGCTCATAGGCCTTGAGCATATCATCCAGAGAGAGACTGAGTGCCTGCTGGATACGGTAGAGGATCTCATTTGTATCGATCGGCATCTAAGAGTCCTTTACTTTTTGGCTGCCGCTTCGGCAAGTTCTTTCATAGCGACATGCACTTTCTGAATGATACTCAAACATACCTTGTCTTTGATGTTGTGTTTGAGTGTCCAGTACTCCGGATTGGTATAGGAGATGGTTGTCTCTCCTTCATAGTTTGTGGTAAAGAGCATACGCAGCGGCAGATCCATACCCATGGAGGGGTTGCACTCCATCAGTTTTGTACCAGTCTGGGGATTGCCAAAGAGTACAACCGTTTCCGGTTTCAGAGACAGACCCGCTTTTTTTGCATTGGCAGCGTGGTCAATGGTACCAAAATGCATTAGATGATATGCTTCCAGTGCTTTTAAAAATTTAGAGACTGACACTTGATGACTGTTTTGTGAAGGGACACTCTCAAGAAATGCGCCTTTTTTGTTTTCACATCCTGTTACAGCCAGCAAAAATGCGACTGCCAAAATGATTTTTTTCATGCTTTTCCCTTCTTAGACATTGAATCTGAAGTGCATCACATCGCCATCCTGGACGATGTACTCTTTCCCCTCAAGGCGCATTTTCCCTGCCTCTTTGGCGCCTTGTTCTCCGCCACAGGCGATGAAGTCTTCGTAACTGATGACCTCGGCACGGATAAAGCCTTTTTCAAAGTCGTTGTGGATAACAGCTGCCGCTTTGGGTGCGGTGGTGCCCCGGCGGATCGTCCATGCACGTACCTCTTTGACCCCGGCAGTAAAGTAGCTCATAAGTCCAAGTTTCTCAAATCCTTTTCGGATGATCTGCTCCAGTCCGGACTCTTCGACACCGAGTGACTCAAGCATCTCCATCTTCTCCTCTTCATCGAAGTCGACCATCTCCTCTTCGACCTTGGCGCAGAGTTTGATCACTTCACGGTTGCGCTCGGCTGCGTAGGCTTTGAGTGCCTGAACATAGTTGTTGTCCTCTGCAAGACCCTCCTCATCGACATTGGCACCGTAGATGATCTCTTTGTTGCTCAGGAGTCTGAGGTCTCTAAGCAGGGTGATGAAGCCCTCATTGTCTCTGTCAGGGAATGTCGAAGCGGGCTGACCCTCTTCAAGGTGTTGCAAGAGCGCCTGGGCAACGGGCAGCTGCAGTTTTGCCTCTCTGTCATTTCCTTTTGCCTTTTTCTGCATGGTCGTAATGCGTTTTTCAAGCGCATCCATATCTGCAAGCAGCAGTTCGGTTTCGATGATCTCGATGTCACGTACCGGATCGATGCTGCCCTCAACGTGGGTGATGTTTTCATCTTCAAAACATCTGACGATCTGCAAGATCACCTCAGTCTCACGGATATTGCTGAGGAACTTGTTGCCAAGTCCTTCACCTTTGCTTGCTCCTTTGACAAGCCCCGCAATGTCCACAAAGTCAAGTGTAGAGTGCTGAATGCGTTCGGGGTTGACGATCTTCGCCAGTTCATCCAGACGTTTGTCGGGTACCGGTACGACCGCTTTGTTGGGTTCGATGGTACAGAAAGGGTAGTTGGCACTCTCTGCGTTCTGTGCTTTTGTCAGTGCATTAAATGTAGTCGATTTGCCGACATTGGGAAGTCCTACAAGTCCGATGCCTAGTCCCATGATGATCCTTGTGGTAAAAGTAGCGTGATTTTAGCAAAATTATGGTGAAAGGGGGGTTAGTAACAGGGGAAGGGATGGTTCGGTTACCATCCCTTTAGAGAGGTTGTCTTTAGTGGCTGTTCTCTCTGGAGAGACTTTCCATCAGTCTGACCATCATGCGTACTCCCGCACCCGATGCACCGCTTGGGTTCTCGCCCCAGACGTGCTCGACAAATGCCGGCCCGGCAATATCGACATGTGCCCACTTCTCTTTATGCTCCTCATCAATGAACTCAGAGAGGAAGAGCCCCGCTGTAATAGCCCCGCCGTAACGGGTGTTGGAGATGTTGCAAATGTCTGCAATTTCACTTTTGAGTGTCTTTTTGAGGTAGTCGTTAAAGTCCAGCGATGTAACCAGTTCTCCGGCGATTTTTGCCTGTTTTTTGACCATGCTTTTGAGATCTTCGCTAAAGCCCATAACACCTGAGGTGTAGTGTCCCACACCGACAACACAGGCACCTGTAAGGGTTGCAAAGTCAAACAGGTAGTCCGCTTTGACTTCCTGCTGCGCATAACAGAGTACATCTGCAAGTACCAGACGCCCTTCGGCATCGGTATTGCGTACCTCAATGGTCTTGCCGTTCTTGGCTTTGAGCACATCGTCAGGCTTGTAGGCATCACCGCCGATCATGTTCTCTACCATACCGAGGAATCCGTGTACCTCTACATCAAGTCCCATCTCGGCTACCGCTTTCATCATCCCTATCACAGCAGAGGCACCGCTCTTGTCCGCTTTCATAGTTACCATGAAGTCACCCGGTTTAAGGCTTAAACCGCCTGAATCGTAGGTTAGCCCTTTACCCACAAGAGAAATGACCTTTTTTGGATTTTTGGGTTTGTAGCTTAGGTGAATGACCTTTGGCTCATGTCTGGAGGCGCGTCCTACAGCGAGCAGGGCGTTCATCTTCTCTTTTTCAAGCGCCTTGACATCAAGTACCTTGCATCCCAGTCCAAGCTCTTTGGCGAGTTTTTTTGCTTTTTTGACCATGGTTTCGGGGTAGAAGTCATCCGGCGGTGTGTTGACGATGTTTCGGGTATAGTTGGTCGAAGCAGCAACGATCTCACCGTTGTGTACCGCACGTGCGGCTGTCTCCATACTGATCTCATGCGCTTCATAGCCCTCGAGCGATATATCGACTCTCTTGACCGGACACTTGCTCTTTTTGCTTTTGTATGCGGTAAAGGTGTAACTGCCAAGCACCAGCCCCTCAACCATCGCACGGATGGATGCGGAGCATCTTGGGTGGCTTACATACGTGGCGATTTTAAGGTGTTTGAAGCCCTTTTTGCCTGTCAGTGCACGCATGGCACTTGCAACGGCAGGACGAATGGCTGCACCTTTAAGGTTGTCGGCACCGACATAGAGTCTTTTTTTCTCAACAAGATGGCACACCTCATTCTGTGATCCTGAAAAGCCCGCTTTTTTGAGCAGTTTTCTGTCTTTGACCGTAGGGTGTTTGAGGTTGCTGTCAATGACGATGATCACCTCCACATCGGCTTTTATCTCATTGATAGGCGCAGTGGTAATATTGAAATTCATCTTTTTTCCTTCTTTTGTGTAATTGGTTAGGCAAACTGCTCCGCCAAAATATCCTTCGCCTGCATCATATCTTTGTCACCGCGTCCGGAGAGGTTGACGAGGATCAGCTTGTCTTTGATCTCTTCAGGCTTCATCTTCTTAAGGTATGCTACAGCGTGTGAACTCTCAAATGCCGGGATGATACCCTCTTTTTGGCTCAGCCACACAAAAGCATCCATCGCTTCATCATCGGTGATGTGGTCGTAGGTGGCGATGCCTTCATCTTTGAGGTAGGCGTGTTCCGGGCCGATGCCTGGGTAGTCCAGACCTGCGGAGATGGAGTGGGCTTCCTGTATCTGTCCGTCTTCATCTTGGAGCAGGTAACTCAGCTGTCCGTGCAGTACGCCAGGGCTGCCTTTCTCCAGTGAGCAGCCGTGTTTGCCATCGAGCCCTTCACCACCTGCTTCGATGCCGATGCACTCGACACTTTCCTCTTCGAGGAAGTGGTTGAAGATACCCAGTGCGTTCGAGCCGCCACCGATACAGGCGATAACTTTGTCCGGCAGTCTGCCTTCCACCTCTTGCATCTGTGCTTTGGCTTCCCAGCCGATGATACTCTGGATATCACGCACCATCATAGGGTAGGGGTGCGGGCCTGCGACGGTGCCTATGAGGTAGTAGGTGTCACGCGCATGGGTCACCCAGTGGCGGATGGCATCGTTCATGGCATCTTTGAGGGTCTTGGAGCCGCTCTGGACAGCGTGTACTTTGGCACCGAGCAGCTTCATGCGGAAGACATTAAGCTCCTGACGTGCCACATCCTTCGCACCCATGAAGACCTCACACTCCAGCCCAAAGAGTGCTGCCACCGTTGCAGTAGCGACCCCGTGCTGACCCGCTCCGGTCTCTGCAATGATCTTCTTCTTGCCAAGGCGTTTTGCCAGTACCGCCTGAGCGACGCAGTGGTTGATCTTGTGTGCGCCCGTGTGGTTGAGATCTTCACGTTTTAGATAAACCTTGGCACCGATCTCTTCGGAGATGTTGGCAGCGTAGTAGAGTGCTGAAGGGCGACCCACGTAGTGTTTGTAGTAGTAGTCCACCTCTGCCCAGAAATCCGCATCGAAACGTACTGCCTCATAGTCCTGACGCAGCTGTTCGAGAGCAGGCATAAGTGTCTCAGGGACAAACCGTCCGCCAAATTTGCCAAAATGACCCAGTTCATCGGGATCGAAAGGGCTTGGTTTGGGTATATAAATTGCTTTGTGTAAATCCATTGCTGTCTCTTTTGTTTAAATTATAGCGCAGAAATGCCTAATCTATCTGCAGTACCGAATAGACCGGCATCTCAAACTGTTCTCTGCCCTTTAGGAACATCAGTTCCATAATAAAGCATGCTTCCACACACACTGCACCGACTTTGTTGATGAGGTTGGCGGCTGCTTTTGCCGTACCGCCTGTAGCCATCAGGTCATCGATCAGCAGTACTTTTGCAGGGTTTCCGTTACACATACCCTCTTTGCCAAAAGCATCGATGTGTATCTCAACCTCGTCAAAGCCGTATTCGAGTGAATATTTTTCTGCAACAGTAGTGTAGGGGAGTTTGCCTTTTTTGCGTACCGGCACAAACCCAATGCCCAGTCTGTCCGCAAGAATGCTTCCAAAGATGAATCCTCTCGCATCGATACCTGCAATATAGTCAAGATCGTAGCTTTTGTATCTGTTCTCCAGATGTGTCATCAGCGTATCGAGCGCTATAGGGTTGGAGAGCAGGGTAGTGATATCTTTGAATACGATACCCGGCTTTGGAAAATCGGGAATATCACGGATACTTGATTCAATAATGTTTTTTGCTTCACGGCTTAGAGTGTTCATTGTCCTGCCTTTTGTTTTATTTTTACTGTAGGGTGCATACCTACACCAACAAAAATGACTTTGCTGTTACCCGAGATCTGCACCGAAACTGCACATTCCCTCTTCGATCTTGGCGACACGTCCGGCGTGTCTGCCGCCTTCAAACTCCGTATTGGCAAACGCCTCTATCATGTCTTCAATCACACCTTTACCGACAACACGCTCCCCAAAGCAGAGGATATTGGCATCGTTGTGCTGACGTGTCAGTTTGGCAGTATAGTGGTCGTGGCAGAGTGCAGCACGGATGCCCTGTATCTTGTTGGCAGCGATAGAGATACCGATACCTGTACCGCAGATGAGGATGCCAAAACTTCCCGGGTCAGCAAGAACGGCATGGGCACACTTGTGTGCATAGTCAGGGTAGTCTACTCTGTCGGCTGAGTCCGGTCCAAGATCGATGATCTCATGTCCAAGATCGGTAACGATCTCTTTCACATATGCTTTCACTGCATAACCTGCGTGGTCTGTAGCGATATAGAATTTTTTAGCCATAATATGTTCCTTTCTTGATTAGAGTAACCAGTTGACGATCCATGAAACAGGTTCGAACAGATAGTTTGAAAATGGGGTAAAGAGTACCGCAACCAAAATGATCATACCGTAGGGGTATATTTTATCATACCATGTGGCAAAACTGCGCCAGTGCATTCCCTCTGCAAGGTAGCGCAGTGCCTGTGCACCGTCAAGCGGAGGAATGGGCCAGAGGTTGAAAACTCCAAGAAGTACGTTGATCACTACTGTCTGATAGAGCAGCAGTGCGACAAATGCACCCATGAGTGAATCAGGCTGCATAAACAGCGGAAAGAGCGTTGCACAAAAGGCTGCAAGCAGAAAGTTGTAGGTGATCCCCGCAAGTGATACAGTAACCGCCGCCTTTGCACCGCCGTTTCGCATAACAGTATTGATATTGATGGGTACCGGTTTTGCCCATCCGAAAATAAAAGGGGCACCTGAAAAGAAGAGTACCGCCGGTACCAGAATGGTACCTACCGGGTCAATATGCACAATGGGGTTTATCTTGAGCCTGCCAAGACTCTTGGCGGTCATGTCGCCATATTTGTAGGCTACCCAGCCGTGCATGATCTCATGCCCGATAATCGCAACAGCAAGTGCGATCACCATAGCGGCAATTTTAATCAGTTGTGCTTCACTCATTGGATCGGCTGTTCCCGTTCAAGCGTTTCTATACGTCTTCCCACACGTCCCCAGCGTACGGTAAAGCGTTGTCTGTCCCAAAGTTTTTTACATGCTTCCGAGTCGATGGGTACATCGCCACAGACACGTTTAAGCCCCGCATGGTCACGACCGCCTCCGCTTTTGAGCCCGTTGAGTACACGGTCGTAGGAACGGTGCTCCATACTCATATAGATCAACCACGGCTTTCCGACAATGAGGCGGTAGGGTACCGGCCCCCAGAAGCGGCTGTCGTTGGAGTTGTCACGGTTGTCTCCGATCATATAGTAGTGATCTTCGGGTACCTTGGTGTAGAGGGCGTTTACAGTATTGCTGCCGAGGTTGTAGGCAGGGGCATCAAACCCCTCTACATAAACCGGTACCATATCGATCTGCTTATTGTACATATAGTAGTTCAGCAGTGCTTCAAAGATGTTCATTCCTTCCGGTACATACTGAATGCCCGGATATTTGTCCATGTAGGGGTTCTCTACCCACAGTTTGCCGCGAAGTTTTCGGATCTTCTCTTTGGGGTAGTTCTTTTGAATGAAGTCATCTCCCTCATGGAAGTGGATCAGCAGCTTTTTATTTGCATAGATCAACTCGTCACCACCCACAGCGACACATCGCTTGACGTAGTGTATCTTCTCATTTCTCGGGTAACGGAAAATAACAATATCTTCACGCTTTGGGCGAGGCCCTTCTATGAGGTGCCCATTGCCGTTGAAGTCCGGAAGTACAGGGATCTCAAGCCACGGCAGATGCGGTGTAGGGATACCATAAGAGAACTTTTTGGCAAAAAGAAAGTCACCGATGAGTTCGGTACGCTTCATGGAGCCGCTTGGAATGACAAAAGACTGGGCAACAAAGAAAATGAGGAAAAGCACGATGATGATCGTTCCTGTCCAGGAGCTTGAGAAACGGTAGAGTCTGTCGGCAAATTTTTTCATATTATGCTCTTGCCTTTGCCGCTTTGAGTGTGTTGCTAAGCAGCATCGCAATGGTCATAGGGCCTACACCGCCGGGTACCGGTGTGATATAGGAGCATTTTTTGCTGACATTGGGGAAGTCCACATCACCCACAAGTGAACCGTCTTCAATGCGGTTGATACCGATGTCGATCACGATGGCTCCCTCTTTGACCATATCTTCTTTGATAAGCCCCGGTACACCGACACCTACAACTACGATGTCAGCTCTGCTGGTATGTGCCTTGAGGTCTTTGGTGTAGATGTGTGTTACAGTCACTGTAGCATTGGCATTGAGCAGCAGGGATGCCATGGGTTTACCAACGATATTGCTCGCACCGACCACGCAGACATCTTTGCCTTCAAGGTCTATGTTGTACTCTTCGAACATCTTCATGACACCAAGCGGAGTACAGGGAACAAAACTGTCAAGGTTTGTTACCAGACGTCCGACATTGTAGGCATGGAAACCGTCCACATCCTTTTTGGGGTCGATCACTTCGAGGATCTTGTCTGTATCGATATGTTTTGGTAATGGAAGTTGTACCAGAATACCGTCAATGTGCGGGTTGCTGTTCATCATCTCGATGATCTGAATGATCTCATCCTGACTGATGGTCTCAGGCATATTGTGGGTGATAGAGTAGAATCCTACCTTTTCGCAGGCTTTGGCTTTCATTTTGACATAAGCATGGCTTGCCGGATCGTCACCGACAAGAATAACCGCCAGTCCAGGAACGACATTTTTTTCCTGTTTAAGTGTTTCCACCTCTTGTGCGACATGGGACTGTACTTTTTGTGCGAGTGCTTTACCGTCGATCAGTTGCATGGATGTGACCTTGTAATGATTTTTAGGATAGTATTATAGCCAAAATAGTTTACGGAGAGTAAGCGATGCGCAAATACATACTTCTTATACTGCCGTTATTTCTCGGTGCCGAAGAGGACTTTATCTCCCATTACGAATATGGGCAGATGCTTTACAACAATCCAAGAGGGGTAAGCTGTGCACAGTGTCACGGAGAAAAGGGTGAGGGAAAAGTCATTGTCACCTACCGTGACAGTCACGGAAAACAGGCACTCAGAGGCCCTAATATCCGCCAAAAAAGTTATGAGGAAATGCGTAAAAGTTTAAACAGCTCCCACCCTGTTATGCCGCGTTACTATCTGACCGATGAAGAGATCAAAACGATCTATGACTATATCCAAAAGAGAAATAACGGCACTTCACAATAGTCATAGTCTGTGCTATACTATAACTGACACTCTAAAATACTTTAATTGGCATAAGGATTTATGATGAAAAAAACATTTGCCATGGTAACGGCTGTTGCTGTTTTATCTACATCGGCATCGACTCTCTCTGTCTATCAGGACAGAAGTATCTACAGCTATCTTCCCGCATCTGAGTTTATTGGACTGACCAAAAACATTACAGCAAAGTGCGAGGGAGCATCTGTACCCTTACAGGCAATGCAGACCTGTCCACCCTCACAACGCCTCTGCAGGGATCTCTATACAAAGATAGAAACTGTCAAAACAAAGGTGCAGCAGAACCAGCGCAACAGTGAAATACTTGAAAAGCTCATTACCCTTCCAAAACCGGACAGTCTTGATGCCAAAAAAGCCATTGCTGCAGCAAAGGCTGTTGCAAAAGAGCAGACAAAACTCATAGCAGAAAAAGAGAAGGCTATACAGCGCCTCAAACAGCTTAAAGCCGATCTCTCCCGACAGGCACGCGCACCACACCCTCTAGGACTTAAAAAAGGGTGCCAAGGTACTGTCACGCTTGAAATGCCCTACGGATATATTACATTTGAGACAGAATATACGGCGACACTGCTTGAGAAACATCAGATAAAGGTACAGCAGAACCTCTCCATACGCAATCACAGCGGTATCGATGTAGAAGCGCAGCAGGCAACTTTTTACTACCGTCCGTCTCAGCAGTATGTCCGTCCTGTACATTTCAGACCATGGGTGATAAGAGAACAAAAACCGTTTCCCCAAAAACGGATGCTTCAAAAAGGAGTGGCAGCCAATGAGGGTATAGGTGCCGATATCGCACCGGTTGCTGCTGCCCCTATGCGGGCGCACTATGAACAGAGCAGGGAGTACAGTGTAAAAGACCTAAAGCTGCCTTCTGACGGTGAGGCAAAAAAAATACCCGTCATACAGTGGGAAGTACCGACCAAATGCCAAACAGAACTTTATGCCTACCGTAATCTGCATGCCTATAAAGTCTGCACCTTCAGTCCGAAGTTTCAGATAGAACATCATAGATGGAAAATTTACCAAAACGGAGCTGTTATCAATGAACAGGCAGCAGGGGAGTATAAAGACAGTTCTTACAGACTCTATGTCAGCAATGATGAAGACATCAAAGCAGAAAGAAAGTCTGTTGTTGACAAGGAGCAGGAGAGTGGTATTTTTGGAGGTACCATTAAAAAGAGAGACGGTTTTGAACTGCAACTTACCAATAAATCTGAAAAGTCCAAAAAGGTAGTGGTAACAGAACGCATTCCAACACCGGCAACGGAAAAAATAAAAGTCCGTCTTCTCTCTGTCACAGGAAACAGTTATCGGCTGCTTAAAGATGGAAAAATTGAGATGGAGGTATCTCTGCCGCCAAAATCACACAAACGTATAGAAGTATTGTTTGAAATATCTTACGATAAAGATCTTAAAGTGATGTATTGATTGGGTGATAGTAGTGAGTAATAGAAAAGTGGAGGGGAGTGTGAGGTTCCCGGCAGATGCCGGGAGAGGGGTTATACAGCTGTGACGTTTTCAGCCTGTGGGCCTTTTTGACCTTCACCGATTTCGAATGTTACTGCTTGACCTTCTGCAAGTGTTACACGACCACCCTCAGGGTTGTTTACTTGACGAAAATGTACAAATACATCACTTCCGCCGTTTTCCTGTTGAATAAATCCGTAACCTTTTTCATCGTTGAACCATTTTACTGTTCCGTTTACTAATTCTGCCATTGTTATACCTTTGGTAATTTAAATTTGTGAAAACATTTAAATAGAGAGTCTTTCGGGGGTCTTGCAGGGTTTTTACACACACATAACACTCAAAAGATGAACTCGATCCTCATCTTTCATCTCCACCATTGTAGCTGTTTTTTCTGCGGTTAACCTTAGTTTGCAACAACAACGGGAAAAAAAGATCAAAATCCTGTTTTACAGCCCCAAAAAGCGGGGAAGTGGTACTACCAAGGGATAGAAATGAACCTTTTGTATATCCCAGTGTGTGAAAATCGCATGTGAGGGCTGATGAAACGTAATAACGTTTTGATATTTGGCTGATGGTGATTCATCATCGATTGAACGAAGTATGCGGTTAAGCTGTGGGGTTGTCATACCGTAGAGCAGTTGCAGTTCCTGACTCTCACTTTGCTGAGCTATCAGGTTCAGCAGTCTGCCACTTGGAAGTATAAGCTGATAGGCATGTATATGGTCTTTGTGATATACCAAAAATTTTCTGCGTGTTTCAAATACAACATTGATAATCCGCATCAGTGTCGGTTCAAATTCATATTGCAAATCTGTATTTGCCTTTTCAAACACAACCAAATTACCTTCATGTAATTTCAATAGTGTCTGGGTAAGAAAAAGCGAAGTAAAGTTTTCCCGTTTCTGTGCAACAGGAATACCTTCTATCCGGACAAATGTATCGGCACGCTGAAGAACGATATACCCGTTCTGGTATCCTATATGAGAAAGCACAGGCATACATGCAGTCAAAAAACTTTCCAATGTTATTATCAAGACAGTTCTATAGACAATCTGTATCATACTATTTCATTCAGCTTTAAAACAAGAGAATTGAATTCTTTAAGTGTCTTGTCAACCAACTTTTCCGCCTCAATTTTCGATTTGCTGTAGAGAGATGAGAGTTCTTTCTGCTTCTCTTCTATCAGTGTTTGGCTTTCAAGCTTTGCCAGATGGGCTTTCAGTACCATTACATCAAGCTCTGCTTTTGTTTTATTGGCTGCCTGAAGCAAAAAGGTATCAATCTCTTTTTTAACCGCTTGCATCTTCTCTTCAGCTTCCATCATCAGAAGATGTCCCTTCAGTTCTGCCTCATCTTCTGTCTCTTTGTAGGCTTTTTTCAGGTTATTACCCAAGGTTTCAAGATAGTCCTGAAGTACTTTGCCGTACTCTTCTGCTTCTTCGCCCAGCGACTGGGCAGCATCTTTCACTTTATGCTCAAGTGTTTCAAGTGCAGATTTGGATTCCTCTATCAACTTTTCAATCTCTTTTTCCATAGCGACTCCTTTTTTATAGTTATTATAGCACATTTCACTCTTTTGGGAATCCAAGCAGCGGGCGTCTGGTAAGATCGGGGTAGGTACCGTTTAAGCCTTTTCCGTCATCGCCGTGGCATCCGGCACAGTTGCTCGAATAGTACATAGGCGCATCTTTTGGGCAGCTTTCGGGAGTTTTGTTGCCAGAGAGAACCAAAACATAACAGGCGATTTTGGGTGCATCCTCTTTGGAGGCAAACCCTGGATCCATCACTTCATGCGGTTTGAAACGGAGTCTATCTGAACCGTGTATAATTACGTGGATAATATACTGTTCTGTAGATTTCGGAGTGTCAGTTTGACCCTCTATATCTTTATGAAGTCTATGTTCGCTATGCAGCGCTCTTTTATCAGTTCTGTTTGGATATCGAAAATAGGCGTTGTATAGGCTATAAAGTAAAACAATTATAATGGCTATATAAGAAATTTTCATGCTATATTTTAAGCCAACTCTGCATATCCGCATCGCTTGGCATCTTCCAGTCTGCTCTTGGACTCAGTGAAATGGTACCGACTTTGGGACCATCCGGCATACAGCTGCGTTTGAACTGCTGTGTAAAGAATCGGTGCAAAAAGAGCTTGAGCCATTTTGTAACGGTAGCTTCATCATACTTTCCGTCAAATGCCATGAGAGCAAGATGGCGGATCTTCCGGGGGGTGGCACCGTATTTGATGAAGTGGTACAGAAAGAAGTCATGCAGTTCATAAGGCCCAACGATCTCCTCGGTCTCCTGTGTCATTGCATCGTTGTTGTGTGGCAGCAGCTCCGGGCTGATGGGCGTATCGAGGATATCATCAATGATAGAAGCGATAGCTTCATTCTTTTTGTAGTAGGCGATGACATAGCGTATGAGGGTTTTGGGAATACCGCTGTTGAGCGCATACATGCTCATATGGTCACCGTTGTAGGTACTCCATCCAAGAGCGATCTCGCTTAGGTCACCTGTACCGATGACAAGTCCCCCCTCACGGTTTGCCATATTCATGAGTATTGAAGTCCTCGCCCGTGCCTGTACATTCTCGTAGGTCACTGAGTGCTCACTCGGGTCGTGGCCGATGGCATCGAACTCCTTGAGTGAGAGCTCGGTAATGTCAACCTCTTTGAGTGTAACACCAAGCGCTTTGCAAAGTGTTACAGCATTGTTTTTGGTACGGCTTGTGGTACCAAAGCCCGGCATGGTTACGGCAATAATATTGCTGCTATTCCAACCCATCATCTCAAAAGCCTTGTGTGTGGAGAGCAGGGCAAGGGTTGAGTCAAGTCCACCGCTGATGCCGATAACCGCTTTTTGTATATGTGCGTGTGTCATCCGCTTGATCAGTCCATGCGCCTGTATGTGGACGATCTCTTCACAGCGCTCTGTCTTGTCGGCATACGCAGAAGGGACAAACGGGGTAGGGTCAATGGTACGTTCTATGTTGCTTATTTGGGGCAGTCTGCCAAGCATCACCGTACGGGTCTTTTTGCGTCTTGCATCACCGTAGCTGCCCTCATTGAGCCTGAGCCAGCGCAGTTTTTCCAGGTCAATATCGGCAGTGATCAGGTGGCTCTTCATGCTGAAACGCTCGTTCTGTACAAGGGTCGTGCCGTATTCAGCGATGATAGCATGTCCGCCAAAGACTGTGTCGGTTGTACTCTCTCCCACACCTGAGGAGGCGTAGACATAGGCAGCCATACAGCGTGCGCTCTGGGTGCGTACCAGCTCTTCACGGTAGGCGTGTTTGCCAATGAGTTCATTGCTTGCAGAGAGGTTGAGCAGCAGGTTGGCACCGTTGCTTGCCATGTGGTTGCTTGGCGGTGTCACTGCCCAAAGGTCTTCACATATCTCCACACCAAAGGTCATCTCCCTGCCGTCACTAAAGAGCAGGTCAACCCCAAAGGGCACCTCTTGGTCAAGCAGATGTGTGCTGGTACGCACCACATCGCGTCCGGAGACAAAGTGGCGTTTGTCATAGAACTCTTTTTTGTTCGGCAGGTAGGATTTGGGTACGATACCAACTATTTTACCTTGCTGAAGTACTACAGCACAGTTGTAGAGTCTGTCTGCTTCAAGCAGGGCAATACCGATTACAGCCACCGTATCAATCGATTCTATATTTTTTAATATATATCCAAGCGCCTCGTTTTGTGCATACAGGAGGGTCTGGTTGCCAAAAAGGTCACTGGCGGTGTATCCACTCAGCGTGAGCTCTGGAAATACAACGACACTGGCCTCTTTTTGGTGTGCCTCTTTGATGAGTGCGAGTATCTCTTGGGCATTCTTGTGCGGGTTTGCGACAGTGGTGTAGTTGACAGCGGCTGCTACGCGGTAGTATCCGTACATCATTTTCCTTTAGATAGCAGGTGATAAGGAGCAGGGAGCACAGGATCCCCACTCTGTTTTTATTTATGCGCGTTTGTCGTGGATCTCAATGCTTTCGATATCATCGTTTTGCTCGATCTTGTCAAGCACCATAAAGCTTTCGGTATCATCCTCTTCTATGCCGCCAAAGACAGTGTGCACCCCGTCAAGGTGCGGGCAGGGGACAAAACAGATGAAAAACTGGCTTCCGCCGGTGTTTGGCCCTGCGTGTGCCATAGAGAGTGTTCCTCTTCTGTGTGGATGGTGGCTTGTGTCTGTCTCACAGTCGATCTGCCAGTCCGGTCCGCCGGTACCTGCCAGTGCAGGGTTGCCTGTAGGCCCTGAGTGCGGGCATCCGCCCTGTGCCATAAACCCGGGAATGACACGGTGAAACTTGAGGTTGTTGTAGAACCCATCATTGGCAAGATGTGCAAAGTTTGCTACGGTGTTGGGTGCATCTTCATGGTAGAGTTTGACCCAGATATCGCCTTTGTTTGTTTTGATCTTTGCGTAGTTGTATGTCTCCATCACATCCTGCGGGATGTCATAGCGTTTTGATTTCTTTCCAAACATGGTAGTTTAGTCCTTCTATATAAAATTTAGGCTATTATTATACCACTATTTATTGAGAGGTTAACCATGAAACTTTGCGTCGCACTCGATCTTCCCACAGCCAAGGAGAATCTTGCACTTGCACGTTCGCTGAGCGGACAGGATATCTGGATGAAAGTGGGCTTTCGTAGCTATATCCGTGACGGAAAGCCCTTTATCGAGGCGATCAAAAAAATCGATCCGAACTTCAAAATATTTCTCGATCTGAAACTCTACGATATCCCCAACACGATGGCAGATGCGGCAGAAGAGATTGCGAAGATGGGTGTGGATATGTTCAATATCCATGCAAGTGCGGGACCTGTTGCCATGAAAACGGTGATGGAACGCCTTGGGGTCTACAAGAAAAGACCGTTGGTGCTTGCGGTAACTGCCTTGACTTCGTTTGATGAAGATACTTTCCGGCAGATTTATGAAAAGGGGATCGACGAGAAGGCACAGCAGTTTGCGAAGATGAGTTATGAAAACGGGCTGGACGGTGTGGTCTGCTCGGCACATGAGAGCAGGGCGATCAAAGCGGCGACTGCGCCGGACTTTCTGACACTCTGCCCCGGTATCAGACCGTTTGGGGAGGATGCAGGAGATCAGCAGCGTGTCGCAACCTTGGAAGTGGCTGCCCAAGAGGGCGTGGACTTTCCCGTAGTGGGAAGACCTGTCTACAAAGATGTAAACCCCAAAGAGAAGGTTGAGAAGATCCTGGAGACGATCACTACTTTGCAACCTTGATCTTCTTTACCTGTTTGGGGTCGGCAAGTTTGGTTGCATGGTGCATCCCTTTGACCATAAAATAGGCTCCTGCAGCAAAAAGTGCTAAAACAATCAGGGGTGCAAGCTTTTGAAACATCATTCACCTCTCTATTTTTTTGATGCATTCTACCTAAAAAGCTTAAGATATTCCATAAACAGCCTCTTTTTTACC
>JALVGO010000005.1 GCA_027029065.1 Sulfurovum sp. | reverse complement strand
TTATGCCAGAATGTCCACAGTCATCAAAGAGGGCAAAGCTGTTGAGTACAAGTCTGTAAGGGAACCGGTTTCAAGAGAGAAGAAGATAGAGATGCAAAATCTTTATGACAAAATGCGCGCCGAAGAGGAGGGTCAGACGAGGGTTGTGCTCTATATTGACAATGAAAAGCTCGATGCGGCAGCAGATTTGGAAAAAGCATAGACAGAGATACAACCATGCGCCATAAAGAGAAAACGGTTCTGGTGACAGGATGCAGCAGCGGGATGGGTAAGGCGACAGCTTTGCATCTTGTATCGAATGGATACAGAGTCTATGCTGCCTCAAGAACACCTCACAAGCTTGCGCCATACGCATCTGAAAATCTCATACCGCTGGAACTGGATATTACAGACCCACAAAGTGTTGCAGAGGCACTTGTACCTATAGAGAAAATAGATGTACTGGTCAATAATGCCGGGTATGGTCTGGTTTCGACAGTCGAAGAGGTTACGGAAGAGGAGATGTACCGGCAGTTCAATGTCAATGTCTTTGGGCTGCTTCGGGTAAGCAAAGCCGTCATCCCCAAAATGCGGCGTCAAAAGAGAGGGGTGATCATCAATATCAGCTCATTTCTCGGGAAGATCGGTTTGCCGCTGCTGACATTTTACAATGCAAGCAAATATGCGGTGGAAGGGATTACCGACTCACTCCGTTATGAACTGCATGATTTTAACATTCGTGTCCATTCGGTGATGCCTGGTTTTTTTGATACGGACTTTGCCAAAAAAAATCTGAAGACAAACGAAAAGACATTTTCAAAGAACTCTCCCTACGCAGATTTGGTAGCGACATTGGCACCGGTGATTGTTGATCAGATAAATGACGTCAATCATACGCAGGAGATAGCAGAGACTATTTGCAGGATCATTGAGGAGGATACTTTTCCTGCCCGCTGCACAGCCGGGGACAAAGCGAAAAAGTTCATTCCGATGAAGCGGGAGCTTAGCGATGAGGACTTTGAACGCAGGGTGAGATCCTATTATAAACTGTAACTAAGATTAAAATGGAAAGCTTTTTTTTCAACATTACCCAAAAACGCTACAAGGTGACTGCCATTACACCTTCGCTTCAGCGGATCGATATCTCCAACGGTGTGGTTTTTATAGAGGGAGAGGTAAAGTGTAAAACCCCATTTTTAAAGCTGAACAACTTAGACAGAATGGTTATGATCGCAATGGTGCGAAAAGGGGAATTGCAGCTTGAGGATATGCCTTCAGGAGAGAGCAGAAAGATAGAAGCGGGACAGATAGGCGTGTTTACCTCCTCACAGCAGGACATGCTACTGCGTGCTGCTGCTTCCCAACCGTGTGATCTGTTTTTGCTGTTTGTTGCCGATTTCTTTTTAAAACGCTATCTAAGCGGCAACAGAGAGGAGCCGATCGATTACCTTTATGAGAAGATGCAGCATGGCGGCATGCTGGAGGAGATAGGAGTATTCCCCATCGATGCCGTTGCGCTTTATCTGGTTGACAAACTGCTGCATGTCTCCCAAAAGGTACAGATGAAGAGTCTCTATGCGGAGCATCTTGTGACAGAGTTTATGCTGCAGCGGTTTTCTCTTTTGGATATTACTGAGACCGTGGATGAAGATGAACTGGCATTGGCGCAGCATGCCAAGAGCATACTACTTCAGGATTTTGTTCATCCGCCTACCCTTCAGGAACTGGCACACCGGTGTGCTACAAACAGCTCAAAACTCAAAAAGGTTTTTAAAAAAGTCTATAAAGTGACGATACATACATATATAGAGAAATTGCGTCTTGAGGAGGCGAATTTGTTGCTGAAAGAGGAGTCTATGACCATTGGAGAGATTGCAAACAGGGTAGGGTATCGGCATCAGGGGTACTTTTCCAAACGCTTCTTTGAAACCTATGGAGTCTATCCGAAGACATTGAAATAGCAAAAAATCTTTTTGTGCTCAAAAAAATTCCTTTTGTGCTAAAAATCACTTGAAAGCATGGTGCATTTGCTATATACTGAAATAGCTTTTAAAAGAGGAGGTATATTGTGAAAAAACTTTTGCACCCTGTAACGATTACCCTCTTTGTGATCGTACTGCTTTTATCCTTGCCGATGCTGCTGCCGAAAAAAGAGATTGTGCTGACAGATGC
>JALVGO010000004.1 GCA_027029065.1 Sulfurovum sp. | reverse complement strand
TCACTGCCGATCTGGGACAGGGTGAAGAGGTGGAGCCTGCGCGTCAGAAGGCGCTTGATATGGGCATCAAGCCTGAAAATATCTTCATCCTTGACCTGCGTGAAGAGTTTGTCAAGGATTTTGTATTTCCGATGTTCAGAGCCAATGCGATCTATGAGGGGGAGTATCTGCTTGGTACCTCTATCGCACGTCCACTGATTGCTAAAAAACAGATTGAAATTGCACACGAAACAGGTGCAGATGCCGTAAGTCACGGTGCAACAGGAAAAGGAAATGACCAAGTACGTTTTGAGCTTGGTTATCTTGCACTCGATCCGGATATCGCGGTCATTGCACCATGGAGAGAGTGGGATCTCAACTCCCGTACAAAGCTTCTGGAGTATGCCAAGGCACACGGTATCGACATCGACGGCAAAGGGAAGCCAAAACCCTACTCGATGGATGCAAACCTGCTACACATCTCCTATGAGGGTGAGTGGTTGGAGAATCCTTACAATGAGCCTGAAGAGGATATGTGGCTCTGGTCTGTCTCTCCTGAAAATGCACCGGACAAGGCAGAGTACATTACTATCACCTACAAGCATGGCGACCCTGTAGCGATCAACGGTGAAGAGATGAGCCCCGCAACAATCCTTGAGACACTCAATACCTACGGCAAAAAGCACGGTATCGGGCGTATCGACATCGTAGAGAACCGTATGGTAGGGATGAAGGCGCGTGGATGTTATGAGACACCGGGCGGTACGATCATGCTCAAGGCTCACCGTGCCATCGAGTCGATCACACTTGACCGTGAAGAGGCACATGCCAAAGATGAGATGATGCCAAAGTATGCCAAGCTCATCTACAACGGGCTGTGGTGGTCACCGGAGCGCAAGATGATGCAGGCCGCCATCGATGCGACACAAGAACAGGTCAACGGTGAAGTGCGCCTCAAGCTCTACAAAGGCAATGTTATCGTAGTAGGGCGTAAGTCTGAGAACTCACTCTACTCTGAAGAGCACTCTACCTTTGAAGCGGATGATGTCTACAACCAGAAAGATGCTGAAGGGTTTATCCGCCTCAATGCGCTGCGTTTCATCATCGAGGGCAAGAAGCAGCCGGAGCGTATCAAGACGCTTGTCGGTGATTTTGAGGAGACAGAGGTGTGTCGTATTGAAACCGGTTCAGTAACCATTTGTGAACGTATTAAACGTTTCTTTGGATTTGGCAATAGTAGTACCCCAAAAAAATAGGTTTTAAAATCATGTGTCACTTTAAGAGCTGACGCATCTCCTCCAGTACCCTTGACGGGGTAAACTTCAGAAAATCTTCTCTGTAAATGATACTTGGAATGAACTCCAGAAAAACATAGGCAACCCAGAACATTGGGTAGAAGATGTAATATTCGTACCTAAATGACTTGAACGTGTAACGGGCTTCAAACCACTCTATGGCACTTTTGAGGTGATGGTAAAAAAGCAGTACCTGCATTGCAAAGATAGATCCCCAGGTGATATAGGTCAGTACAACAACAAGCAGTGCACCCTCTATACCGTAGATGCCCATGGTTGCGGCAAGAAAGATGGCACCGTAGATTGCAAATGATCTAAAGCCAATAGTTGCGAAGATCACCAGTGCCGAGAAGATGAAGAGTACCGCACCGCTGAGATAGAAGAGTTCAAGGAAACTTTTTTGCTCCTCAAAAGTGGGACTGAAGTATGCCCCGGCAAGTATGATACCGAAGATGGCAATGATTGTGATCAGCAGATAGCCGTATTCTTTCATGGTATGATACCTTTATGCAATTTCATAAAGTTTGAGCAGACTCTCCACCTGTGGTTTGCGTCCCAGCCACTCATGGTAGAGAGTGCTCATCTCTTTGGCACCGCCGTTGGAGAGGATATGTGTTTTGTATCCCTCGGCTTTCTCTCGGTCAAACCCCTCCTTCTCATCAAGACAGGCGAAGAAGGCATCGGCACTGAGTACTTCTGCCCACTTGTAGCTGTAGTAGCCAGCTGCGTAGCCGCCTGCAAAGATATGGGCAAAGCCGTGCTGGAAACGGTTGTAGCTTGGTGGCTTGAGCAGGGCGGTTTTCTCTCTGATGCTGTCAAGCAGCTGCTGGACCTCCTCTCCCTGGTAGAGCTTTTGGTGCAGCATAAAATCGAAGAGTGAAAACTCGACCTGACGTAGGATGCCAAGTGCTGCCTGGAAGTTCTTGGTCGCCTTGATCTTCTCCATCAGTGTTTGGGGAATAGGTTCACCACTCTCATAGTGGAATCCAAAGCGCTTGAGTATGGCCGCTTCGTAGGCAAAATTCTCCAAAAACTGTGAAGGGAACTCTACCACATCCCATGCCACGCCGTTGATGCCCGAAACGGAGCGCTCTTTGCATTTGCCAAAAAGATGGTGGATGGCATGCCCCATTTCATGAAAGAGCGTAACCACATCGTCATGGCGAAGCAGTGACGGGGTATGCTCTGTAGCCGGAGCGAAGTTGCACACTACGAATGCAGAAGCAAGGTGTCTCTTTCCCTCAGTATCGATAAAATGTGTCTCCCAGTCATGCATCCACGCACCGCCGCGTTTCTCTTTACGCGCTTCAAGGTCGAAGTAGATGCGTCCGCTGAGCTTGTCCTCTTCATATATGTCGTAGACCTTGACGCAGGTATGCCATGTTGGTACATCGGCTTCTTGAAATGTTACGCCAAAGAGTTCCGAGACGATGGTAAGCAGACCGCCCAGTACACGTTTTTGTTCGAAGTAGGGTTTGGTCACGGTATCATCAAAATCAAAGAGTTCCTTTTTGAGTTTTTCACTGTAGTATGCCACATCATGGCTTTGCAGATCGTCTATGCCGTCTGTCTCTTTGGCAAAGTTTTTGAGTGCTTCAAGCTCCTCTTTTGCCTGCGGCAGGGCAGCATCAGCAAGGGTATTTAGAAATGAAAGTACCTCTTCCTGCGAAGAGGCATCACGTGTTTCTAAAGCATACTGGGCATAGTTTTCAAAGCCGAGCAGCTTTGCTTTCTCATGCTTGAGTGCAAGGATGCGGTCGATCACCTCGGCATTTTGCGGTGCACGTGTATTGTAGGCTTTGGAGAGCTCTTGACGGTATGTTCGGTTGGGACCGTAGGTCATATAGGCAAGGTAGCTTGGCATCTGAAGGGTAAACCGGTAGACTTGCTTACCGTCTATTTCTGTTTTTGCCGCTTCGATGTCAGAAGAGGGCATACCCTCTATATCTTCAGCATCTTCGATGATCAGCTCATAGGCATTGGTAGCATCGAGCAGGTTTTGTGAAAAGCTGTTGGAGAGGTTGGAGAGTTCAAGATTGATCTCTTCAAGCCGTTTCTTTTTGCTCTCTTCCAGGTCGATACCGGAGAGTTTGAAGTTACGGATATCGTTTTCAAGCACCTTTTGCTGCTCTTTCTTTTCTGCATTGAGTGAAGCGATCTTCTGGTACAGCGGGACATTTTGTGCCATCTCTGAACCAAATTTGCTCAGCATCGGAAGAGATGCTTCATACGCCTTTTGTGTCTTGTCTGAGTTCATCACCGAGTTGAGGTGTGACAGGGGTGTGAAGAAGAGATCGAGCTCTTCATCGAGGTTCTGCAGCGGTTTAAGCACATCAGCATAGGTTGCCGGTGCATGTTGTGTGATCTCATCGATCTTTTGCCGCTGTTGGTTCAGCAGTGCCTCAAGTTGTGAAGGAAAATCGTCTAAGTTGTCTATTTGAAAGGTTTGAAACATCGTTATTTGTATCCATTTATGATATTAATTTGTGATTGTAGCACAGAGGCTGTTAAGAGTATTAACAAACTTTCGATAAAATAGGGATAATTTATATCCAAGGATAGCAACAATGAAGGTTTTATTGGTCAAAGATGTCAAAACACTCGGAAAAGCCGGAGAGATCAAAGAGGTCAAAGACGGTTACGGACAGAACTTTCTGATCAACAAAGGGCTTGCAAAACTGGCAACCCCTGAAGTGGTAGCCAACTGGAAGGCAGAGCAGGAGCGTAAAGAGGCAGAACTCAAAGCGGAGCTCGAGCGTCTTGAAAATGAGAAAAAAGCACTTGAAGCGGCAACCATTCGCATAGAGAAGCAGGCCGCACCGGTAGGTATCAAAGGTTCTGTAGGCAATGCTGATATTGCAAAAGCAATTCAAGATCAGCTTGGTATTGATATAGACAAAAAACATATCAATCTTAAAAAAGCGCTCAAATCCACCGGTATCCATGAGATCGATGCCAAGCTTGGTCACGGCATCCATGCTGCATTGAAAGTAGAAGTGGTTGGTGTCTGATGTTTGAAGCGACCACGATACTTGGCTACAAAAGTGAGGGCAAAGCGGTCATTGGCGGTGACGGACAGGTAACCTTTGGCGATACGGTGCTCAAAAGCAATGCGACCAAGATACGCACGCTCTATAACGGAGAGATTCTTGGCGGTTTTGCCGGTTCGACGGCAGATGCGTTCAACCTCTTTGATATGTTCGAGGGTTTTTTGAATGAGAAGAAGGGTGATCTCTTCAAATCAGTCATCGCCTTCTCCAAAGCGTGGCGCAAAGACAAGCATCTGCGTCAGCTCGAGGCGATGATGATCGTGCTCAATCGTGAGCATATCTTTATTCTCTCAGGAACGGGAGATGTGGTTGAGCCGCAGGATGGAAAGATCGCTGCGATCGGAAGCGGTGGGAACTATGCGATCTCTGCCGCACGGGCGTTGGACAAGCATGCCGATCTTGAACCTCGCAAGCTTGTAGAGGAGTCTTTGCAGATTGCAGGGGAGCTTTGTATTTATACCAATACGAATATAAAGATATTGGAACTGTAGGTTTGTATTGATGGTTGTTCATTTCTTTTTTCTTTGTAGCAGTACAAAGAAAAAGAGAAACGAACCAAAGAAAAAAGAAAAACTGAAGGGCTGACGCGTTGTCAAAAAACTTCCTTTGCTAAATTTGCGGGAAGGACAGCGATTATGCCTTATGGAAATTGTGTAAAGAGGAGTAGGTTTGGATAACTTGACACCAAAAGAGATTGTGGCACATCTTGACAGGTATGTGATAGGGCAGGATGATGCCAAGCGAACGATTGCGGTTGCGTTGCGTAACCGTTACAGACGGATGCAGCTTAGTGAGGAGATGCAGCAGGATGTGACCCCGAAGAATATTTTGATGATCGGAAGTACCGGGGTAGGAAAGACTGAGATTGCAAGACGGCTGGCGAAAATGATGCGGCTGCCGTTTATCAAGGTAGAGGCGAGCAAATATACCGAAGTGGGATTTGTCGGGCGCGATGTCGAGTCTATGATCCGTGATCTGGCAACGACTGCGCTTTCTCTTGTCAGAGAAGAGGAGAACGAAAAGAACAAAGAGAAGATCGCCAACTATATTGAGAACAAGATCATTGAAAAGCTGCTTCCTCCGCTGCCGGCAGGTGCAAGTGAGCAGAAGCAGGCGGAGTATGATGCTTCGTTTGCACGTATGCAAGAGAAGTTTGCACGCGGTGAGCTTGACCATTTGATGATAAAAGTGCATATGCCTGCGCATACCGATCTGCCCGAAGACGGACTGCCGCCTCAGATGATACAGGTGCAGGAGAGTATCGTCAAGGTGCTTGGCGGTTATGGCAAGAAGGGACCTGAAAAAGAGGTAACGGTTGCCGAAGCAAAAAAGATCCTTGAACAGGAAGCGAGTCAGGAGCTTTTGGATGAAGAGAAACTCAAAGCATTGGCAAAAGAGAAAGTAGAAAAGGGCGGTATCGTCTTTCTTGATGAGGTGGACAAGATCGCTGTCTCTGCCAATTCGCAAAGCAGACAGGACCCAAGCAAAGAGGGGGTGCAGCGTGACCTTCTGCCTATTGTCGAAGGGTCTGCTGTGAGTACGAAACTGGGGATGGTCAATACAGACCATATTCTCTTTATCGCCGCCGGTGCATTCCACCTGAGCAAGCCAAGCGATCTGATCCCTGAACTCCAGGGGCGTTTCCCGCTGCGTGTGGAGTTGGAGAGTCTCAATGAGGAGACACTCTACCGTATCTTGACTGAGCCTAAAAATTCGCTGATCAAACAGTATCAGGCACTGTTGAAAGTAGAAGATGTCGAGCTGGTGCTTGAAGAGGAGGCGCTGCGTGCTATTGCGCACTATTCATTATTGGCAAATGAAAAGACAGAGGATATTGGGGCAAGACGTCTTCATACCGTGATGGAGAAGATTGTTGAAGAGATCAGTTTCGATGCAGATATGCATGCAGGTGAGACGATCACGATCACCAAAGCACTGGTAGACGAGAAGATCGGCAATGTGGTTGAGGATGAAGATATGACGAGATATATACTTTAGGAATTAGGAATTAAAGATTTCTTAAATTGAAATTAAAAAATTTTATCAAGGATAAAAATGAGTGAGACCAAAGCGGGGTTTGTTGCGGTTGTGGGGCGTCCCAATGCGGGGAAGAGTACTTTG
>JALVGO010000003.1:13513-18285 GCA_027029065.1 Sulfurovum sp. | reverse complement strand
GATTACCTCTCTGTAGGTATCGACCCCGAAAAGACCACCTTCTGGGTACAGAGCCATGTGCCACAGGTGCTTGAGCTCTACTGGATCCTCTCCAAATTTACCCCTATGGGACTGCTGGAGCGTGCGCACTCCTACAAAGACAAGGTTGCCAAAGGTATTCCCGCCTCACACGCGCTCTTCAGCTACCCCGTACTGATGGCAGCAGATATCCTGCTCTACGATGTCCAAAAAGTACCGGTAGGCAAAGATCAGATACAGCACCTTGAGATCACCCGTGACATTGCCGTAAAGTTCAACAACGAGTATGGCGAGCTCTTTGTCCTGCCTGAGGCGATGGTCAATGAAGAGGTCGCAACCATTCCCGGTATCGACGGCCAGAAGATGAGCAAAAGCTACGGCAATGCCATCGACCTCTTTATGGAGAGTGAAAAAGCACTACAGAAACGCTGCAACAAGATCATCTCCTCTTCAACCCCGCTTGGAGAGCCGCTGGAGTGGGAAGGATGCCACATCTACAACCTTGCGGCACTCTTTCTTGATGATGAGGGTAAAAAAGAGCTGCAAGCGCGTTACAAAAGCGGTAAAGAGGGGTATGGACACTTCAAAAAGTATCTCAAAGAGCTTATCTGGGAAGAGTTGGGTGAAGCCAGAGAACGCCGTGCCTACTATCTTGACCACATGGATGAGGTAGAAGCAATCCTTGCCGAAGGTGCCAAAAAGGCTGGAAAGATCGCTGATGCGAAAATGCAGAAGGTTAGAGAAGCTGTCGGGCTGCTCTAACTTCTACTCTCCAATACAAACATAGGAAACCGGAGCATGCTTGCCAATCAGGTTTCTTATACTCTCTTCCTCAATGACACCGGTTGTGTAAATAGTCAACTTTGTAGTGCCCTCATTTTGATGCCCTTTTTCCTGAGCAAGCGTTAAAAGCCGCTTTGCAATTGCATCCCCGGTATGAATTAGGTTTAGTTGATGTACCATGATCTTTTTAATCAGACTGGAAACCAGCGGATAGTGGGTACAGCCAAGCACAATAGTATCAACTCCCTCTTTTTGCATCGGTTCCAGCCATTCTCGGAGCATCATTTCGGTATCAGGATGGGCTGTTTTCCCCTGTTCTATCTGCTCTACAAGTCCAGGACAAGCCTGTTCAAAGAGGCAAATCTTTCTCTTGCTCACATGTGCATCGACAAGCTGCTGATATTTTTCACCCCGTAGTGTTGCCGGTGTTGCCAATACCCCCACTTTACCCGTTTTTGTATGCTCAATCGCCGGTTTGATTCCCGGTTCAGTCCCAACCACAATCAAGTGTGGGTATTGTTCGCGAATCTTGGCTATAGCAGCAGAAGTCGCAGTATTACAGGCAATGACAAGTGCATCAATATGGTGATATGCAATAAAATAGTCGGTAATATCAAGAGCGTATTGGAGAATCTCCTCGCGGGTCTTTTCCCCATAAGGAGCATGTTTTGTATCGGCAAGATAAAAAAGCTCGGCACCCTTGAGCCGGTCAAGAATGGAACGGACAACAGTCAACCCGCCCAAACCGGAGTCAAACACGCCTACTTTCATGAGAAGATCTCATGAAAGAGTGAATAGTGAATAGTGCGCCCGAACGAAGTGACAAGTGCCCTTGGGGTGAATAGTGAATAGTGATTGTTGGCTTTGCTTATGCAAAGCCTTTTATTATTAATTGAAGCATTGCAACGCAATGCATACATAAACTCCTCACTCCTCACTCCTCACTCCTCACTCCTCACTTTACAAAAAGTGTATTGCACTTTTTGTCACGCTCCCTCATTCATCAAAGAGAGGAACTCTTCGTTGCTTTTGGTTTTCATCATTTTGGAGTAGAGGAACTTGAGCCCTTCTACCTCTTCCATGTTCTGCATCGCGTTACGGAGTGCCCAAACCTTCTGAAGGGTTTCAGGAGAGACCATCAGTTCCTCTTTACGGGTACCGGATTTGGTCACATCGATCGCAGGGTAGATACGGCGCTCTGCCACATGACGGCTGAGTACGACTTCGGAGTTACCTGTTCCTTTGAACTCTTCAAAGATCACCTCATCCATACGTGATCCGGTATCTATCAGCGCTGTGGCGATGATGGTCAGGCTTCCACCCTCTTCAATGTTACGTGCCGCACCGAAAAAGCGTTTTGGCTTGTGCAGCGCATTGGCATCCACACCACCTGAGAGCACTTTTCCCGAACTTGGTGTTACGGTGTTGTAGGCACGTGCCAGACGGGTGATGGAATCAAGCAAAATCACTACATCCTTCCCCATCTCCACACGTCTTTTGGCTTTCTCAATGACCATTTCAGCCGTACGCACATGGTTCTGTGCCGGAAGGTCGAACGTAGAGGCATACACCTCGCCTTTGACCGAACGCTGCATATCGGTAACCTCTTCGGGACGCTCATCGACCAGCAGTACCATCAAAGATGCATCTGGGTTGTTGTGGGTCACACCGTGCGCAAGCTCTTTGAGCAGTTCAGTCTTACCGGTTCTTGGCGGTGCAACGATAAGCGCACGCTGTCCTTTCCCAATAGGCGCGAAAAGGTCAAGCACACGTCCTGTCATCTTCATAGGATGGTACTCCATTTTCAGCTGTTCGGAGGCATAAAGCGGTGTGAGGTTGTCAAAGAGCGGACGCTGTTTGGATTTTTCAGGCGGCAGGTAGTTGATCGCTTCGATCTTGAGCAGTGCGTAGTACTTCTCCTGATCTTTTGGCGGACGCACCTGTCCTGTAACGATATCACCGTTTCTAAGGGCAAAACGCTTCACCTGTGTACCACTGACATAGGTGTCGTTGCTGGAGTTTGCAAAGTTTCCGTCAATGGAGCGGAGAAATCCATATCCGTCAGGCATGATCTCAAGAATACCTGTATAGAGGATAAAACCACCCTGAGAGACCTGTGATTTCAAAATTTCGAAAATAAGGTCTTTTCTCTGGAATTCGTTGGGGTTCTCTACGCCGACCTCTTTGGCGATGGTGACGAGTTGGTCAAGGGGTTTTTGCTGAAGATCTTCTATTTTATAGCCCTGAACGGGTACGTGGGTTCTGTTTTTTTTACCGGCATTACCGTTGGATTTTTTATTGTCGCTCATGATTCCTCTTGTTCGAAATATGAATAATTTAACTATGGAGATGATAGTAGTATGTCATTACTGCTATGTAGTAGGCGCATTATAGTCCTTTTTGCCTGAAATGTCAAATTTATGGAAGAAAGACTATAATCATCCTAACTATTTCAAAAAGGGATCAGCATGTCCGTAGAATCACACATTAAAAAAGTACTCCGTACCGTGGAACAGAACAGCCCGGGGCAGGAGGAGTTCTATCAGGCTGCACATGAGGTGCTCTACTCTCTTGTACCGCTTCTAAAAGATGATGAGCGGTATGACACCTTCAATATTCTTGAACGTATCACGATTCCGGAACGTACCATCATCTTCAAGGTCAGTTGGGTCGATGACAACGGGATCATCCAGACCAATATCGGCTACCGTGTCCAGTTCAATTCCGCCATCGGTCCCTACAAAGGCGGGCTGCGTTTTCACCCGACGGTCAATCTGGGTATTGTCAAGTTTCTCGGATTTGAGCAGATTTTCAAAAATGCACTGACAGGACTTCAGATAGGCGGCGCCAAAGGGGGAAGCAACTTCGATCCCAAAGGCAAAAGTGACAATGAGATCATGCGTTTTTGCCAGGCCTTTATGACCGAACTCTATCAGCATATCGGTGAAACCAAGGATGTCCCTGCAGGGGACATCGGTGTCGGCGCACGGGAGATCGGTTATCTGTTCGGTCAGTACAAAAAGATCACCCGACAGTTTGAAGGTGTCTTGACAGGCAAAAATGTTAACTGGGGCGGATCCAACACCAGAAAGGAAGCAACCGGATACGGTTCTGTCTATTTTGCGGAGAATATCCTCAACAAATACGGAGAGAGTCTTGAGGGGAAACGCTGTTGTGTCTCCGGTGCCGGAAACGTTGCCATCTATACCATCGAGAAACTTTACGAAATGGGTGCCGTACCCATCACCTGCAGCGATTCAAGAGGCACAATCTATCATGAGCAGGGGATCGACCTGAACTCTCTCAAAGCGATCAAGGAGATCAACCATCAGTCTCTTGAGGTCTATGCGCAGGTACATCCTGATGCTGTCTATACACCGGTCAACCACTATCCGGACGGACGACACATGGTGTGGGATGTCCCCTGCGATATTGCTTTCCCAAGCGCAACCCAGAACGAACTCAACCTCGAAGATGCCAGGAAACTGGTAGCAAATGGGTGCAGACTTGTCAACGAGGGGGCAAACATGCCCTGCACACCGGATGCGGTCGAATACTTTAAGCAAAAAGGTATCTGGTTTGGTCCGGGAAAAGCTGCCAATGCAGGTGGTGTTGCGACCAGCCAGCTCGAGATGAGCCAAAATGCTTCTATGGCACACTGGACATTTGAAGAGGTAGATATCAAACTGCGGCAGATTATGAAAAACATTTTTGAGACCTGCTACAGTACCTCTGTCGAGTTTGACTGTGAAGGCGATCTTGTCTCAGGAGCGAATATTGCCGGGTTTAGGAAGGTGGCAGATTCGATGATCGATCAGGGATCGGTGTGAAAATTAAAAATTAAAAATTAAAAGCTTTTGTTAGTGTAGTGCGTAGTAGAGTAGCGGGGGATACAGTGTTACTCCGGTAAGAAATGCCCATTGGGGGATATGCCAGGAGAGCATGGCAGCAAGATCATCGGGTATGCTCCG
>JALVGO010000003.1:6245-13413 GCA_027029065.1 Sulfurovum sp. | reverse complement strand
AAATTAAAAGCTTTTGTTAGTGTAGTGCGTAGTAGAGTAGCGGGGGATACAGTGTTACTCCGGTAAGAAATGCCCATTGGGGGATATGCCAGGAGAGCATGGCAGCAAGATCATCGGGTATGCTCCGTTTAAGATAGATACTTCTGATCAGTTCCAGTTTGTAGAAAATATCAAACACTTTCATCGCGATAATGATGATCATTGATGCATTCAACACACCTGTTTCCATCACAACATAGAGAACAAAATAGAATGTCGGGTGGATCAGGAAGAAGAGAAAAATATTTTTATGGTACCACTTATAGAGCCGTGCCGTCACATCTGCAAGTGTGGGTGCGTACTGCATCATCGCTTCAAAAAGCTCCAGTATTAACAATATCAAACTGACTGTCAGTGCATATTCCATGCCGGATTTTACCCAACTTTGGATAAAATGGCTCACTATATCTACTTGAGTTCTCTTGAAAATTATCGGTTTCACTCGACAGCTCTGGCAGTCGTGAACGCAAGCGCCCCTTTCAGGGGTTGAGCACTCCTTTGTCGCCATCGAGTGAAACCTCAGCAACTAAATTATTCAGAGAATTTACTTAAAAACTATGCTTACAAAGGAAACGCTTTTGGCTCAGATCGCATGTACCCACTGCAACTTAAAATTTGACGAATCGGTCATGATCACGGAAGAGGCACCGCATGGCGAAACACACTATTTTTGCTGCAAGGGGTGTCAGGGGGTTTATCATCTGCTTGAGAGCGAGGGGCTGGGTACCTTCTACGACAAGCTTGGCGACACCACACTGCAGCCTGCCACACCGCACAGTGATGACCTTGAGAAGTTCGACCTGGAAGGCTTTAGAAACAAATATATCAAAATACACGACGATGGGCTCTATGAGATCAACCTTATCATTGAAGGGATCCACTGCTCTGCATGTGTCTGGCTGAACGAAAAGGTGCTGCACAAGACAGCAGGGGTGATCGAAGCGAGCATCAACTACAGTACCAACAAAGCCAAAGTGGTGTGGGATCCGGAGGAGATTCCCCTCTCCAGGATCATCGAGACCATCCGCTCCATCGGCTACAACGCCTACCCCTACGACCCTGCACTGCAGGAGGAGCGTGCCGTCAAGGTACGCAAAGAGTACTACTCCCGTATTCTCGTAGCGGTGTTTGGTTCCATGAACATCATGTGGATCGCCATTGCCCACTATGCGGGCTACTTCAGCGGTATGGAACAGCGTTTCAGGAACATTCTCAATGTTGCCGAGTTCATCCTTGCCACACCGGTACTCTTCTACAGCGGATGGGTCTTCTTCAGGGGTGCCTGGTACGGCTACAAAAATAAAATCGTCAATATGGATACCCTTGTCGCTTCCGGCGCACTTTTGGCATACATCTACTCCATCTACGCCATGGTTACACAGAACGGAGAGGTCTATTTCGACTCGGTCGCGATGATCATTACCTTTGTACTGGTGGGCAAATATCTCGAAGTACTGAGTAAAAAACATGCAGTGGACACCCTCGATGCCATCATGGGAAGCACCCCTACCGAAGTGACGGTCGTCAAAGAGGGCAGCAAAGCGCTTGTAAGTGTCGAGAATGTACAGCTTGGCGATATCATCGAGCTCAAACCCGGTGAAAAAGTAGTCATTGACGGTCTGCTGACTCACGGAGAGGGGTCGTTTGATGAGAGTTCGCTGACCGGCGAGAGTGAACCGGTACTCAAGCACCCGGGCGATGCGATCCTCAGCGGTTCCATCTGTCTTGATTCGGTTGTACGCTATGAAGCAACCAAAGAGGCATCCGACTCTCTGCTGCATACCATTGTCAGCCTGCTTGAAGAGTCCATTACCAAAAAGCCGCGTATCGAACAGCTTGCAGACAAAGTTTCCGGATACTTCTCCACAGTCATCCTGTTGATCGCACTGCTGACCTTTGGCGGATGGTGGCTCTTTTCCGGCTCTTTCGAACAGGCGCTGATCATCGGTATCTCCGTCATCGTCATCGCCTGCCCCTGCGCGCTGGGGCTTGCCACACCCATGGCAACACTGGTGGGCATCTCCGTAGCTGCCAAACGCAACATTCTCTTCAAAGAGGCAGGGTTTCTGGAGACGATGGCAAAGAGTGATCTGCTTGCTCTTGACAAGACCGGTACCATCACAGAAGGACGCCCCTCGGTTGTACATGAGGAGACTTACGAAAGCTATGACAGAAATCTGCTCTATGCACTGGTTACCACCTCGACACACCCTGTTGCCGAAGGGATACGCCGCTACCTTGAAAAAGAGGAAGCGTCATTGACATCGTTGACACTGGAGAAGATCAAAACCATTCAGGCAAAAGGGATCGAAGCAGCGTATGGCGACAGGCATCTTGCCGGAGGCAATGCCCTGATGATGGAGGGCATCGGTATCTCCTGCGATGACAGTACCGAACATACACTCTTCTACTTTGCCGTTGACGGCAGAAAAGTCACCAAATTTGAACTGAGTGACACCATACGAGAGGGGGCAAAAGAGGCCATTGAACAGATCAAACAGATGGGGGTACGGGTAGTAATGCTGACAGGCGATCACGAAACAAGTGCCAACAGGGTTGCCAAAGCCGTAGGTATCGACGAAGTGCACGCACACCTGCTTCCTCAGGATAAAGCCCGTTTCATTGAAGAGGCACAGGAGTCCGGGCACATCACTGTCATGGTAGGAGACGGCATCAACGATGCTGTAGCACTGGCACAATCGAATATCGCCATTGCTATGGGAAGCGGTGCCGATGTCGCTATCTCTGTCAGTGATGTCGTACTGATGGACGAGCAGCCCCAAAGCATCTATGATGCCTACCGCATCTCCAGACGTACCTACCGTGCAGTCAAAGAGAATCTCGGCTTCTCTCTGCTCTACAACACCGTTGCCGTCCCGCTTGCCATGGCAGGCTTTGTTACACCGCTCATTGCCGCACTCTCGATGAGTTTGAGTTCTCTCATCGTCGTGGGCAATTCGATGAGGATACGGATGTTGAAGTTTCGCGCATAAATGTAATGATGACCCGTAGGGTGCGAAACCTCGCACCTTCAAACCGTTTATCAAAAACAATCGTTGCTATTGTCATGCGTCTCAAAGGTGCGAAATTTCGCACCCTACAAAAAATATGCTAAAATACAAAAAAACTTCAAAAGAGCCAAGTATGTCTTATAACAATACCCTACCTGCTACCTGCTACCTGCTACCTGCTAACACCATAGGTGTTCCCCATGTCTGAAAACATCATCATCGTTATGATCGGCATCTCTACCCTGCTTGGGGCTACCGGTCTTGCCGCTCTGCTTTGGGGTGTCAAGACGGGACAGTTTGACGACAAGTCCAAATTTATCGATGCAGCACGGTTTGACAACGAAGAGGAGCTTCGTGATGCGGTGATGATGGAAGAGAAGCAAAAAGCACGCAAACAGAAGCAGGAAAAAAAGAAACACTATATGCCGGCAGACTGACCACAAAACACTACGTTATAATCTCCCCTCTGCTATAATATGAATAAATATTAATATGGAGGTTTTTCATGAAACGCATTTTACTTGTTATCTCACTTCTTATAGGCACAGTCTGGGCGGACAGTATCGGACTGAATGTTAACAGCGACGATATAGAAGTCAAAGGCAGCCTCAACCTCACCCCTATGATCGGCTATGGAGACGGTATCAACTATTTTTTGGGAGCAGACTATCTGCACACAGACAATGATGATCTTTTCAAGGTATCTTTCGGCGCATCCAGTACCCTCTCAGGTGCAGAGGGGCTGACACTTGCCTTTGGACTTGAGGCTGTATTTTCTGACAACTTCGGTGCGATTCCCCTGTTTGGACAGGCGGCGTTAAGACTGCCGCTTGATGAACCCATCCCTGCCACTTCTCTGATTGCACGTATCGACTACGCCCCTTCGGTGCTCTCTTT
This sequence comes from Sulfurovum sp., assembly GCA_027029065.1. The sequence continues at coordinate 9,466 of JALVGO010000003.1, read as the reverse complement.
CATCGATGCAGACAACTATCTTGAGTACCGTTTCGAGGCAGATATGGAGGTGATCCCCAATATCCATCTTTATGGGGGATACAGAAATATTGAAACAAATTTTGAGAGCTATGACCATACACTCAACGACAGCTGGTATGGCGGTTTGAAGATAGGTTTTTAAAATCATTTGTTATACTTTCATACCAAACAGGGGGTAAGATTTACCATGTCGATCAACAAGTCCATTTTTCGTGAATATGATATCAGAGGTATTTTTAACAAAGAACTGAATGAGCAAAGCGTCAAACTCATAGGGTACCATCTCGGTCAAAGAATAGGCGGCGGCAAAGTCGTCGCCATCGGCTATGATGCGCGTTCGCACTCTCCTATACTGCGCGACTACCTCACATCCGGGCTCAATGCTGCCGGCTGCAGGGTACTCGATATGGGCATGGTCGCCACCCCGGTCAACTATTTTGCCAACTACCAACCACTCCCGACACTCACCAATAACCAGTTACCAATAACCAATAACGATCAGACCATCGATGCTTCCATCATGATCACAGGCTCCCACAACCCGCCCCAGTACAACGGTTTCAAGATCACCATCGACAAAGCCCCTTTCTTTGGTACAGACATCTATGCGCTCGGCGATGCTATTGTCGCCGATGCCGATAGGAAGATCGAAGACAATACAGAGCGATTTGACATCGATGCCAAAACCCCTTACATCGACTTTATGGTAAATGAATTTTCTGCACTCAAAGGCTTGGACAAAAAGATCATTATCGACTGCGGAAACGGTGTGGCAGGCACTGTCATCAACACCATTTTTGACAGACTCGGATTTGACCACAAAGGGCTCTACTGTGACCCAGACGGCACCTTCCCCAACCACCATCCCGATCCCTCAGAAGAGAAAAACCTTGCCGATGTCAAGGCTGTTTTGGAAAAAGAGGGTGACATTGCCTTTGCCTACGACGGGGATGCCGACCGCATTGCGGTACTGACCCACCGTTACAATATCAAGGGCGACCAGATGGCGCTGCTTTTTGCGCTGGGGATGGAAAACCCTACCGTTATCGGCGAGGTCAAGTGCTCTCAGGTAATGTATGACGAGCTTGAACGCCGCGGCGCTAGAGCGATCATGCATAAAACCGGACACTCCAACCTCAAAGTCAAAATGAAAGAGACCGGTGCGGATCTTGCCTGTGAGGTCAGCGGTCACATCTTCTTCAAGCACCGCTACTTCGGCTACGACGATGCCATCTATGCCACCTTGCGTATGCTGGAACTGGTTGCACAGGGTATCGACCTTGACAAAGAACTCGATGCGCTTCCACAGGTCTTTTCAACCGAAGAGATCAAGGTTGAGACAACCGAAGAGGAGAAATTCGCCATTATCGACAAGGTCAAAGAGCTGCTTGAAACCCCTCCTGCAGATTTTCCCGCTATCAAGAGCATCATTGATGTAGACGGCGTACGTATCAACTTTGAGAAAGGCTGGGGGCTGGTACGCGCATCCAACACCACTCCGGTACTGGTAACACGTTTTGAATCAACCGATGCCGCTTTGGCAAAACTTTATGAAGAGAAGGTCAATCACCTTATTGCGGAAGCAAAGGCGAAACTATGATCAACAAGCTTTATTTCCCATGCTCCGATGACAAAACCAAGCAGCATGCACTCGAAGCGATCAAAAAAGAACGTGAACATATAGGCTACTATGCACTTCCCGATCAGGACACATCTGCCATCTTGCAATACTGCCAAAAAATTCCCGATACCATAGAAAATATTGTCGTCATCGGTATAGGCGGCAGTTCCCTTGGTGCAAAAGCTGTGTATGAATTTTTGCGCCCCATCAAGCCGCTTAAGCGAAAACTCTACTTTTTTGAGAGTACCGATCCGGTTAACATTACCACACAGCTTGACCATATTGATATCGAAACCACCCATTTTCTTGTGATCTCAAAATCGGGAACTACTGTCGAGACCTTCTCTATCTATAAGTATATCTACTCTCTGCATCCGCTCTCCAATGCCTACACCTTCATTACCGATCCGGGATCTCCCCTTGAAGCATATGCCAAAGAGATTGGAGCTTCTGTGCTGCATCTTCCTGCCAATGTCGGCGGACGCTTTTCTGTACTCTCTTCGGTAGGACTGCTTCCGCTTGCACTTTGCGGTATCGATATTCAGAGACTTCTAAACGGTGCGCAGACAATCAAAGAGAGCTTTTTCAATGCCGGATATATGCAGGAGACGCTGCTCAACAAAGCGGTCTATTATGCAAAGCATCATGCGCAGTACCACATCAACTGTCTCTTTGCCTACTCCGAATCACTCAAATATTTCTGTGAATGGTACGTGCAGCTCTGGGGAGAGAGCCTTGGCAAACACCAGCGCCATTCGGCATTCCATGTCGGGCTTACCCCTATCGGACTTATAGGTCCCAAAGACCAGCACTCCTTTTTGCAGCTGATCATGGAGGGAACACGTGACAAGTCAGTAACTTTCATCAAAATCGAAGATTTCAATCACACCATTGCCATCCCCGATATCTCCCTTCCGCATCTTGAATCACTCGATGCCCTCAATGGTCTGCCGTTTGAAAAGCTGATCAATATGCAGTGCGATTCGGTTATGGAGGCACTTTTGAATGAACAAGATATCCCTATCGATGCGATCATCATCCCCAAAGCGGATGAGTCCAATATCGGTGCCTTGATATTCTACTATGAACTGCTCACCTCACTGGTAGGAGAGCTTATCGATGTCAATACCTATGACCAGCCCGGTGTAGAGGCGGGGAAGATTATCTTGAAACAGAAGTTGGCACAGCGCTGAATATAACCCATTTGGGATAACGCAATACTAATTACAAATACGCTAAAATATCAGAATAATCTTATGAAATAAGGATTGTTCTTGATCAAAAAATGCCTTTTCCCTGCTGCCGGCTACGGTACACGCTTTCTTCCGGCAACCAAAGCAACCCCCAAAGAGATGCTGCCCGTCTTGACAAAACCGCTTATTCAATACGGTGTCGAAGAGGCACTCGAAGCGGGCATCACCACCATGGCAATTGTTACCGGGCGCGGCAAACGTGCCATTGAAGACCACTTCGACATCTCCTATGAGCTCGAACACCAGATAAAGGGTACAAACAAAGAGCCGCTTCTAAATGAAATTCGTGCACTTATCAGCCAGTGTACTTTCTCCTACACCCGACA
>JALVGO010000003.1:0-6145 GCA_027029065.1 Sulfurovum sp. | reverse complement strand
CCCACCAATATGGCGATCATTGGACGCTATATCCTCACTCCGGATATCTTTGAGATACTTCGCAATACCAAACCCGGAAAAGGCGGAGAGATCCAGATTACCGATGCGCTGCTTGAACAGGCAAAAAAAGGCAAAGTCATCGCCTACAGATTCAAAGGGAGCCGCTTTGACTGCGGTTCTGTCGAAGGCTTTGTCAAAGCTACCAACTACTTTTTCAGCAAGGGAGAGAAATAAATGAAATTTTTAGTGACCGGCGGTGCCGGATTTATCGGATCGGCTGTCATTCGCCACCTGATTAACAACACAAACCATGAAGTGGTCAATGTAGACAAACTGACCTATGCAGGAAATCTTCAGTCTCTTACCGAAGTCAGTGACTCGCCGCGTTATGCATTTGAGCAGGTCGATATCTGTGATGCTGAAGAGATCGCACGCGTTTACCAAGAGCATCAGCCCGACATTGTCATGCATCTTGCCGCAGAGTCACATGTTGACCGTTCCATCGACGGCCCGGGAGAGTTCATCAAGACCAATATTTTCGGTACTTACACCCTGCTGGATGAGGGGCGCAAATACTACAACACCCTCGATGAGGCAAAACAGAAAACATTCCGTTTTCACCATATCTCAACCGACGAGGTGTATGGTGACCTTGAGGGTACCGATGATCTCTTTACCGAAACGACCCCTTACGCACCAAGCTCCCCCTACTCTGCATCAAAGGCAAGCTCAGACCACCTTGTACGTGCCTGGCAGCGCACTTACGGTTTCCCGACACTGGTAACCAACTGCTCCAACAACTACGGACCGTACCATTTCCCTGAAAAGCTCATCCCACTTGTCATCCTCAATGCCCTTGAAGGCAAACCCCTGCCTATTTACGGCAAAGGGGATCAGATCCGCGACTGGCTTTATGTAGAAGACCACGCCAGAGCACTGGTACTCGTCGCTACGACTGGAGAGATAGGCAAAACCTACAATATTGGCGGACACAACGAAAAGCAGAATATCGAAGTGGTCAAAACCATCTGCAAGATCCTTGACCAAAAAGTACCCAAAGAGACCCCGTACGAAGAGCTCATCACATTTGTCAAAGACCGCCCCGGACACGATGTACGTTACGCTATAGATGCATCGAAGATAGAGAGGGAGCTTGGGTGGAAGCCACAGGAGACCTTCGAAACCGGTCTGGAGAAGACCGTACAGTGGTACCTCGACAATGAAGCATGGTGGAGAGCTGTACAAGACGGCAGTTACCAGCGAGAACGATTAGGAGACAGTGTATGAAAGGTATCATTTTAGCAGGCGGGTCAGGCACACGGCTCTACCCCATCACCAAAGGGGTCAGCAAACAGCTGGTTCCCATCTACGACAAACCGATGATCTACTATCCGCTTTCAGTACTCATGCTTGCAGGCATTACAGAAGTGCTCATCATCTCCACACCCACAGACCTGCCGCGTTTTGAGCAGTTGCTGGGTGACGGAAGCGATATCGGTATGCAGTTCAGTTATGTTGTCCAGCCAAGTCCGGACGGACTTGCACAGGCATTCATCCTTGGTGAGGAGTTCATCGGCGATGACGATGTAGCACTGGTACTGGGAGACAACATTTTTTACGGACACGGTCTTACCCAGATGCTTGCAACTTCTGTCGCCAACGCCACAGAACACAATGCCGCTACCGTCTTTGGCTACTATGTCAAAGACCCCGAGCGTTACGGCGTGGCGGAGTTTGATGAGGAGGGTACTGTTATCTCTATTGAAGAGAAACCCCAAAACCCCAAAAGCAACTATGCGGTGGTAGGGCTCTACTTCTACCCCAACGACGTGGTCAAAAAAGCCAAAGAGGTCAAACCAAGCGAGAGAGGCGAACTGGAGATCACCACACTCAACCAGATGTATCTTGAAGAGAAACGTCTGAAAGTCGAACTGATGGGCAGAGGCTATGCATGGCTTGATACCGGTACCCACGAAAGCCTGCTGGAAGCTTCCAACTTCATCCAGACTATAGAAAACCGTCAGGGACTCAAAGTCGCCTGTATCGAAGAGATCGCTTATGAAATGGGTTATATTAGCAAAGAGGAGCTCATTGCCCTTGCTCAGCCGCTGAAGAAGAACCAGTACGGGCAGTATCTGCTCAGAAGAGCAAAATGATATTCCAAACCGAATAATCCAACCAAAAAATTTCAAGGAATTTTAATTTTATTCTTATTCAAGGAAAGCTGCAATATAATAGCAGAACAATATTTTAAGAAAAGGATTAACATATTTATGTATAAACTACTACTTTTAAGCCTACTAGCAGCATTATCACTCTCTGCTGATGACAATCACTTAACAAAAGCTGAGACAAATAAATACTTTCAGGTAAGCACAGTTGCTACTGAACCTGATAAAAATCTCGAAAAAATCATTATCAGTGGACCTCCGCATCCACCGGTTAGTCTAAGTAGAGCAACCGTTAATGCAGCTGAACTGGAAAAAGATACGATTAATACAAAAATATTAACAACACCGGCGTTTAGTTGGTCTTTTGGCTGTGCTCCTACTGCAGCGGCAATGCTTGCTGGATACTACGACAGAAACGGCTATCCAAATGTCTATACAGGTCCGACAAACAATGGTCTTATTCCTATGGATAACAGTGTTTGGGGAACCATGACTGACACAGGAGGAGACACACGTGCTCGTTGCCCCTTAAGTGCAACACAAAAAGGCTTGGATGGAAGAACAACACGTGGTCATGTAGATGATTACTGGATAACATATAGCAATAAGGATGATGATCCATACTACACAAACAATTGGGCTGAGCACAAATACGGTGACTGTACTGCGGACTTTATGAAAACAAATCAGACCACCAAATATGGTAATAGTGATGGTGCAAGTGCATTTTATATGTTTGATGACGGTACACCACTGACTGCAAAAGCAATGGAAAACTATGACATTCAAGACAAAGATGCCGCATATGGACTCAAACGCTTTTTTGAATCAAAAGGATATGAAGTCACAGAACTCTATACACAAAGAATTGATGCAGATGCTACAGGTGGCTTTAGTTTCAACCAATTCAAAGAAGAGATTGATGCAGGACACCCAATATTGATTCTTGTTACCGGACACATGATGGTAGGAGTTGGGTACAACGCTTCCAATAACACAGTTTATCTACATGATACATGGGATTATGATACGCATTCTATGGATTGGGGAGGAAGCTACAGTGGAATGGATCACTATGCGGTTGTTGTAATTCATCTAAAGCCAGTATCACCATCCTCTGATTTTTATATTATTCCTTTACCAAATGGCAAAACGATTTCAATACTACTTTAACAACCAATCTCCTCTACCTGCTTAAATATTAGCAGGTCTTTTTCCTAGACCTTTTTTTGATATTTTCTTCCAATGGAGAAGCAAAGGTCAATTTTAGTAGAATATCTTAATTTATTCAAATTTACCCATAAAGTACGGAGACGATGACAATACTATTGATTTATGCATTTACAATAAGCCTGTTAACTTCCATTATTGTCATCTATCTATCTCATACGTTTAACTTTTTTATGGACTGCCACGAAACGGATAAACCACACCGTTTTCATCATGAAGCGGTTGCAAGAGCTGGTGGCATAGGTGTCATGATTGCTTTAGGGTTACTACTCTTTTCTCCTATTGGAATAAAACTGCTTCCTGCTGCCATACTGGCGTTCATAAGCGGTATTTTTGAGGATTTTCATAACTCTTTGAGTGCAAGAACACGTCTGATACTTCAGAGTATTGCTGCTATCATTACCGTGTGGCTTGTCGATGCAGTGGTAACCTATCTTGGACTTGCTATCACTTTGCCATACATTGTGGGCATGGTATTTACCGTATTTGCCATTGTAGGGATGATGAATGCTATTAACATTATAGACGGTTTCAACGGATTGGCATCAGGTACCATACTGCTTATTCTTGCCTCTTTTGCCGTAGTGGCATCCAAACACGGCAATATGGAAATGCTTCAGGTCATCGCTGTAACAGCCGGAGCAACACTGGGTTTTTTTGTACTTGTATTTCCTAAAGGAAAGATCTTTTTAGGGGATGGCGGTGCCTATCTGCTCGGTTTTATGGTTGCTATTATCGGTATTTTCCTTGCGAGCAAATATGAAAGTGTCAGTCCGTGGTATGTACTTGCTGTCTTTATTTATCCTGTCTGGGAGGTTATTTTTTCTATTGTGAGGAAGCTCTCTATCGGGCTTTCTCCTATGAAACCTGACCGGTACCATTTTCATATGCTAGTGCACCGTCAACTGGTGCGCAACAACCCTTTGACGGCACTCTTTATTTTGGTTTTTATCAGCCCGTTCATGCTTGTTTCAACACTGCATGCGAACTGTTCACGGTGTAATATCGAGACCATAGTTGTTTTTGTATTGTATTATTTGCTGTTATATTGGTATCTATATAAGAAAGATACCCTGCAAAGAGATTAAGCTTTATTGTTGTAAAAGTTTTTTATCTTCCGATATATTTGAATAAGCATCTCTTTTTTATGATAAAGTCTATTAATGATTTCTGAATTCTCTTCCGGATCATCTTCATAATTGTGTGCCAGTTCGTTTCTGTCAACTCTTAATATTCTCCAGGCATTTGCATCTTCCAATAAATCTAATTTTTCCAATCTATTCAATATATCAATAAATGGTTTATTTTCAACCTCTTCTTCAAGATACAACAAAACTGTTTTAAACAGCTTTTGACCGATGGCATCTTGCAGTTTTGAGAATCTAAACAAAAACTGATCGATATGCTCTATCTCATCATCGGAAAGGTGCAGATACTTTTCTTTATCCAATGGCATAAACGGTTTCATTTTCCTGCCGGCACTATTCATCCGCATGATGTGTTTGTCACATTCATTAAAAATTTTAATCAGTTTCTGTTCATACAAATTCACAGTTTTATACCTTTTTGTAGCGCCTCTTGCTCTATGGGGCTCTTGGTATCTTTCGATACGATAATATCTATTTTTTGTTCACCTATTTTCTCTTCTAACTTTACTCTAAATTGACTTTTTTTCTCTAACGCTTCTTGTCTAGAGAGAGGATACCCCAGTTTGATATACAGATCGATATCACCACCCTTTTTGGTGTTATCTGTGCGGGAACCAAAAAGGTATATTTCACCATTTTTAAAAATTTCTATAAAAGTATTTCTGATAGATGCTATTTCATGTTGTGTAAGTCTCATCACTTCAATTATAGTGAAAATTTTATAAATATTGCCTACATTATGGCAGTCTTATTTAGTAGAGCTATTTAAGATTTCTTATGGTTTGGTAGAGTGATGCAACTGCCCGTTTAGGGAGTACCCTCACACCGGTGCGTACGGCAAGGTTGAAAAGCAGTTGAGAGGCAGAAATGAAGCCGATGCGGTAGAGTTCACGCTGAAATAGAAACTCCTGTTTTGCGTAGGCGATCCCCCGTCTTCTCTCAAGCTGTGCTGTGCCTGCTCTCATGTGAACAAGCGGTGTCTGAAGATTGTAGAATCTGGCTCCCGACTGTATCATGCGTACCCAGAGATAATAATCTTCAAACCACAACATGGGACGGTAACCGCCGGCTTTGAGAACAGCATCTTTTCTGTACATGACAGAGGGGTGGTTCAGGGGGTTTCGTTTTTTTGCAAAGTGTACAATATCGGCATGGTACTGCGGCACTTTTCGTACAGATTCGACCATGGTTTCATCATCGTTAAACTCACTGATCCAACTGCCGCAAATGTCTATGTTTTCATTCGAAAACACTTCCAACTGCGTTTCAAACCGTTTTGGCATGGCAATGTCATCGGTATCCATACGGGCAACAAGGTTATGGCTGCATGCTTGAAGCCCTCGGTTGAGTGCTTCTCCCAGACCGACGTTCTTTGTAAGTGGTATCTGCTTTAATTTCTCTCCAATTGTCTGCTGCCATCTGTCAATGGTCTCCGTTAGTCCTTTGGGAAGGGGACCATCTATGACAAGTATGATCTCATCGGGTTGTACAGTCTGCTCTTCCCATATTGACTGCATCGCTCGGTTGAAGTATGCCGGCTTCTCTTTATGGTAAATGGACAACAGGACAGAAAACTTCATATTACTTCTCAAAACT
>JALVGO010000002.1 GCA_027029065.1 Sulfurovum sp. | reverse complement strand
CAAAGTACTTTCTGTACTCTTTAAGCGTGGTCGCACCGATGGTGTGCAACTCTCCTCTGGCAAGTGCCGGTTTGAGGATATTGGCGGCATCCATGCTCCCTTCACTTGCGCCTGCGCCGACAATGGTATGAATCTCATCGATAAAGAGGATAATATTGGATGCCTCTTTGACTTCATCAACTACGGCTTTGAGTCTGTCTTCAAACTCACCGCGGTACTTCGCACCGGCGATCAGTCGGCTCATGTCAAGAGAGATGACACGCATGTTCTGAAGGCTCAGCGGCACCTCTTTGTTGACGATACGCTGTGCCAGTCCCTCGACAATGGCAGTCTTACCGGTACCAGGCTCACCAATGAGGATCGGGTTGTTCTTTGTCTTACGGATAAGGATCTGCATCACACGCTGCACCTCTTCATCACGCCCGATGACAGGATCAAGCTCACCATCTACGGCCTTTTGTGTCAGGTCTATACCGTACTGGCTGAGCGCTTCGAGTGTCTCATCAGCACTCTGCGAATCGATGGTCTTGCCGCCTCTGATGGACTCAAGCGTCTTTTTAAACTCGGTAATATCGACATATTTGCCGATGACATCTTTGATGTAACTCTCATTGATGTTCGCCGTCAGCCAAGTATCGACAGCAAGGTACTGGTCACCGTTTGCCGCCATTGCCCCTTCGGCATTCTGGAGTGAGCGCACAAGGTTCTGCCCCAGTTTGATGGTCTCTTTTGTTACGGTAGAGACTGTCGACAGCTTGGAGGCGACACTCTTTGCCTCAAGCTCTATGGCAGCCTTCTCTGCACTCATTTTGTTGAGTGCCTGGTTGAGTATGGAGTTGCTGTTGGTCAGCAGTGCCCATACAAGGTGAATTGGTTCTACTTCCTGATTTTTATTGTGCAGTGCAAGGGAGACCCCCGACTCGATGGTCTCTTGCATTTGGTTGGTTAACTTCTCTAATATACTCATAGCTGTTTCCTTCTTTCTTCGTATTTGGACGTATTGTATCAAGTTTAGTCACTTATTGTCAAGTTTCTTAACAAAATTTATTTAATTTTTTCCTAAATCCTCTTTTAATGGATGATTTAACAGCCGTTTACCCTATCTTACTATAGTAGCTAAACAGCAACCTCTTAGTGAGATTTCTATAAAATTATAAACCAATTTACGGAGTGCATTATCATTATGATACAAAAAAGCAGAAAAATCATCGCAGCTGGGCTTCTCTCTACCCTGACAGCCGCTTATCTTTTCGGTTCTTTCGCTCAGGCGCAGGAGACAAAAGAGTCAACTGCCAAAGAGAAACTCGAAGCGTACATCAAGTTCACCCAGATTCTCAATGTGATCGAACAGCAGTATGTTGATGATGTCAATACCACTACACTCATCGACAAAGCACTCAAAGGGCTGATGACCAATCTTGATGCCCACTCCACCTATATGGACAAAAAATCCTACAAAGACCTCACCGTACAGACCAAAGGTGAGTTTGGCGGTCTGGGGATTTCTGTCGGGATGAAAGAGGGAGCGCTGACCGTCATCGCTCCGCTTGAAGGGACACCTGCCATGAAAGCGGGCGTCAAAGCCGGCGATATCATCCTCAAGATCGATGACAAAGCGACCATCGGTATGAACATTGACGAGGCTGTCAAACTGATGCGCGGCAAACCCGGAACAGACATCGTACTGACCATTGTCCGAAAAAAAGAGCCCAAACCGCTTAAGATCAAGATCACCAGAGATATTATCAAGATCGACTCTGTCTACCCCAAAAAGATAGAGGGGATGGATGATGTACTCTATCTGCACATTGCCTCATTTGACCAAAAAGTGGTCGAGAGTGTCAAAAAAGCGATTGCTGACCACAACAACACCAAAGGGATCATTTTTGACCTGAGAAACAATCCGGGCGGTCTGCTCGACCAGGCAACCGGACTTGTCGATATGTTTGTCGAAGATGGTGTGATCGTCTCCCAAAAAGGGAAGAACAAATACGAAAATGTCGAATACAAGGCTCACAAAGAGGGAACCAATACCAAAACACCGCTTGTGGTGCTTGTCAACGGCGGAAGTGCCAGCGCGAGTGAAATTGTCTCAGGTGCACTGCAGGACTTCAACCGTTCTGTCACTGTCGGAGAAAAGACCTTTGGAAAGGGATCGGTACAGATCGTACTGCCTGTCGGGAAAGATGAGGCGCTTAAACTTACTGTAGCACGCTACTATCTCCCAAGCGGCAGAACCATTCAGAACAAAGGTGTTACACCGGATATTATTGTCCACCCGGGGAAAATAGACTACACCGATGATCCGATACTGCTTAAAGAGCGTGATCTGAAAAAACACCTTGAGGTAGAACTTGCCAAAGTAGACGGCAATACGACCAAAGCTGCAAAAGACGACAGTACTGTCAAAGCTGACGACAATGCAAGCAAAGCAGACAAGAAACTTATTAGCGAAAAGATGCTCTACAACGATGCACAGCTTAAAAGTGCCGTAGATATCATTAAAGCACTCATCATTACACAGAAAGGAAAGTAATCAGCATGGAAAAAAAGGCACTGGTTTACGAAGGCAAAGCCAAAAAGATATGGAGTACAGAGGACGAAAAACTCTACATCTCCGAGTTCAAGGATGACCTCACAGCCTTCAATGGCGAAAAGAAGTCCAGCGAAGCGGGCAAAGGGGCACTGAACAACAAGATCTCTACAGAACTTTTCAAATACCTTAACAACAAAGGTATCCCTACCCACTTTGTAGAGATGCTCGACGACAACCACATGCTCCACAAAAAAGCAGATGTTATCCTCATCGAGGTGATCGTGCGCAACATCGCGACGGGGAGTCTTAGCCGTAATCTTGGCATCGAAGACGGTAAAGTGCTTCCCTTTACACTGGTAGAGTTCGACTACAAAAACGACGAACTGGGCGACCCGAAGCTTAACGACCAGCACTGTCTCATTCTCGAACTGGTCAAAGATACCTCTGAACTGGAGTACATCCGCTACATGGCAAGACGCATCAATGACCTGCTCAAGGCATTTTACGCCCAGCGCGGATTGACACTGGTGGACTTCAAACTGGAGTTTGGACGTGACGTGGACGGCAATATCATCCTCATTGATGAACTGAGTCCGGACAACTTCAGACTCTGGGACTCCGAGAGCGGCGAGAGTATGGACAAAGACCGTTTCAGAAAGGGTCTTGGCGGACTGAAAGTGGCGTACGAAGAGGTACTCAACCGAATTCTTGGAACAAACAACTAACAAAGGGAAAACATGACAGCGATCGTAAACGTATTTTTGAAAGAAGGCGTACTTGACCCACAGGGAAAAGCGGCACACCATGCACTCGACTCACTTGGCTTTGAAGGCGTAAAGGATGTACGTATCGGAAAGCAGATCGTACTTCAGCTCGAGACTGACGACAAAGCAAAAGCTGAAGCGGAAGTCAAAGAGATGTGTGAGACACTGCTTGCCAACACGGTGATTGAAGACTATACCATAGAGATCAAGTAAGATGAAAGTAGCAGTATTACGATTTCCCGGAACCAACTGTGAGTTCGATACGCAGTATGCGTTCGAAAAACTTGGACACACGACTGAACTGGTGTGGCATGAGAACGATACCCTGCCTGAGAACATCGACCTTGTTGTCGTACCCGGCGGTTTCTCCTACGGAGACTACCTGCGTTCAGGCTCCATTGCACGTTTCTCTCCTGTCATGAAAGCAGTTGGCGCATATGCCCAAAACGGCGGTAAAGTACTTGGTATCTGTAACGGTTTTCAGATCCTGACTGAAGCGGGTCTGCTGCCCGGTGCACTCAAGCGCAACAATAACCTGCACTTCATCTCCAAACACCAGACACTCCGTGTAGAGAACAATGACAACGCCTTTTTGAACAAGTGTGAGAAAGGCGAAGTGCTCAACATCCCTATTGCCCATGCAGACGGAAACTACTACATTGACGATGAGGGGCTTGAGAAGCTTGAAGCCAACGGACAGGTACTTCTTCGCTACTGTGATGAAGCAGGCAACCGTGTTGTCGTGAACGGATCGGTAACCTCCATTGCCGGTATCTGCAACGAAACAAAAAATGTCTTTGGACTTATGCCGCACCCTGAGCGAGCACTTGAAGCGATCCTGGGAAGTGAAGACGGCATTAGGATGCTGAAAGGTTTTGAGGCCTGATGTCCCCTCTTCGTGCCTTCACGCTCTTCTGGAGTCTTCTGCTGTTTGCAACATCATTACTCCATGCCGAAGGCGGATTCAAGTACAGCTATGTCCCCAAAAAAGTCTACCAAAAGCAGCTTTTTCCTATTACAATTGTAGATACACGTACCCAAAAGAACAAACCCCTTTACCGGTTTGATATCAAGACCGGAACAGCACCGGTTTCTAAAAAGCCGCTTATTATACGAAACGGCAATGACAACTTCTACACCTTCTACTTCAAAGCGCCGGAAGAAGGAGAAGTGGTTACCCCAAGAATCTTCATCAATGACAATGACCATTTTACAATCCTCGATGCACAGAGGATTCCAGTTAAACAGCTTCAGGCACCAAAAGACTTTTGCGGTGTCCTCGCTGCGGATATGAAAGTAAAAAATACACAGGTCTCCCACTACGACGGCAACAACTACCTTGCTACCCTCTCACTTGAAGCCTATGAGGCGAATCTTGAAGATATGTATCTGCCCAATGTTTCTGAGTACGGTGTCGAATCACTCAAACGCAAAGGGGCGAAAACGACTGCCGAGTTTTACCTTGTGATCCCTGAGACACAAAAGTCACTGAAGTTCACCTACTTCAATACGATCAAAGAGCAGTTCATCCCTTTTGCACTGCCGATCGAACTGATCGATACAGCGGTAACAACACAGTCAGATCTCAACCCCAAAGGGGACAGCTTCGACAAGCTGAAGAAATATACCTTTATGGCACTGGTCGGTTTCTTCTTTCTGATGTTCCTGCTGCATAGAGATTTTTTCTATCTTGTGCTGGGTGTTGTTTCGCTGATCACGCTTTTGACTTTTTATATTCCACACAAAAAGATATGTGTCAAACAGGGGGCACCGCTGTACATCTTGCCTACAGAGACAAGCGGTATCAGTACACGGCTGGCAGAAAAGAGTGAAACTTCCCTGCTGAACAGACGCAACGAATTTAACAAAATAGAGTACAAAAACGGCATTATAGGATGGGTAAAAGATGAAGATCTTTGCAAAAATTAGATTTTACTGGGGTGCAGCGGTCATCTCCTTTGTTGTCGGGGCACTGATGATCCCTGCTATTTACTTCTTTCCACAGCACAAAGGGATAATTATACATACCCTTAACAGACTCAACCTCTTTCTGATGGGCAGCAAAGCGGTTCAGGAGGGAGAAATGGATCCAGAAGCCGATATGTTTCTCATGAACCATCAGGGCATTGTCGATATTATCGGTATGGAAGCACTCCAGACCAACCATCTGTGCTGGGTAGCCAAAAAAGAGCTCTTCGATGCCGTCTGGTTTGGGCATCTGCTTGAAAAAGGCGAAATGATCTCTCTAGACAGAAGTTCTAGAGCCGGACTTGTCAAGCTGATGAAAGATGTCAAAGAGGCGCTGGAAGCAAAACGCCGTGCCGTGGCGATCTTTCCTGAGGGCACACGTGCCAAAGGACAGAAACTGCTGCCTTTCAAACAGGGAGCAAACATGATCGCCAAAAAGCTCGCTCTCAAAGTGCAGCCGGTAGTCATTACAGGAAGCAAATGGGTACTCAACGAACACGACCGCACCGGGCACAGTGGAACAGTACACTACAAATTCCTGCCAACCATCGATGTTGCCAATGCCCCAGATGACTGGTTCGATACCCTGCATGAAACCATGCAAAAAGAGATAGACACTATTTACGAAAAAGAACAGAGAGAAAGATAAGGATCATTGTGACAACACTGCAAGAAGAAGTTCAAAAACATATCAACAAACTGGTACGCCCACTCAAAGAGGAGGAGGAACTCAGAGAGGTACTCAAAGTCAAACTGACCAAAAAAGAGTTCAAACTCCTCAACGCATGGGCAGATCAGAGTGACCTTGAAGCACTGAAAGCAAAACTCAATCTCGATGAGGAACGCTACAGCGCACTGCAAACCAAACTGGTCAAAAAACTCAACCAGGAACGCATCAAACAAGCGATGTACAATATTTAGATTGACTTTTTCCATAAAATCTGTATAATCGCAGACAAAAAACGGATATGCCTTTGAAACTGACAGATAAAAAAGCGATCTTTTTTGACCTTGACGGTACACTGATAGACTCGGCACCCGATCTGACCTATGCGGTCAATGCAATGCTGGAGGAGATGGGATTGCCGCAATATGATCTCGATACGGTGCACCACTGGGTAGGCAACGGTGCCCAGATGCTGGTCAAACGCTCCCTGCTTGGCAGACGGGATGTAGAGAACGAGACGATCGACAGCACCCGCTTCGAAGAGGCGC
>JALVGO010000001.1 GCA_027029065.1 Sulfurovum sp. | reverse complement strand
GATTAAGTAAATAAATTTATGAATGGATATATAATATATTCAAATTGAGTTCTCTGAAAAATCACCGGTTTCACTCGATAGCTCTGGCAGTCGTGAACGCAAGCGCCCCTTTCAGGGGTTGGGCACTCCTTTGTCGCCATCGAGTGAAACCTCTGTGGGTAATTATTCAGAGGGTTCAATTATTTTAATGAAAAAGGGAGAAATTGATTATGGTGGAAAAAAGTATGAATAATGTTGACCAGATCAGAGACCTGATCTTCGGTCCGCAGATGAAAGAGTTTGAAGAGAAGTTCGCAACACTGGGGAAAACGCTTAATGATGTTGAGAAGAAGATCATGCAGGCATTCAAAGAGTCCCATAACAAGCTGCAGAAAGAGACAGAGCGTTCTCTTGAAGCACTTGAGCAGAAGATAGACAACCTCGCTACGGCAACACAGAAAGAGCGTACCAAGCTCAAAGAGCTTATCGATACAACCGATGAGACACTCCAGACACAGCTGCAAAACCAGAAAAATGAGTTTTTGACCAAACTCAAGATCATGAAAGAGAATATGGAAGATGAGAATGAGAAGATGCGCGAGAATCTCTCCGAGATGAAAGCTCAGATCGAGTCAACTCTGGAAGAGGGACTCTCTTCTCTTGGCAACGAAAAACTCTCCCGAGATGCGATGGCAGGGATGCTGCTTGACGTTGCGATGAAGATACAGGGAACAGATGTCGGTTCCCTTTTGACAGAGGAGTCAAAAGCTGAATCAAAATGATACAGAGCTCGAACGGCTGAAGTCGCTGCTTCTGCCCGACGAGCTTGCGCTGCTGAAAGAACTGGCATCGAAGGTTGAACACCTTGAGTTTGAGACGCTTGATGAAGAGGCGATCAAAGCGAAACTGCTTCCGCTTTTTGACGATCTGCTGCTAAAGCGTCTGCAGGAGAAAGATGAGCGGACCATAGAGATCCTCTCAGAGTATCTTGCGCAGATCATCTCCAAAAGTGCTTCACAAAACCCACAGGCACTTGGTCATGCACTCCAAAGTGTCATCTCTCCTGTCATTGCACAGGAGATTGCCGACAACAAAGAGACAATGATCGATGCGCTTTATCCCATCATGGGTGGGATGATCTCCAAATATGTCACCAATGCTATCAAGGAGATGATGGAGCATATCAATGCAAAAATTGAAGACGGGCTCTCTTTTGACCGATATAAACGCAAACTCAAGTCAAAACTGACCGGTGTCAGTGAAACAGAATTGCT
Organism: Sulfurovum sp.; assembly: GCA_027029065.1. The sequence continues at coordinate 939 of JALVGO010000001.1, read as the reverse complement.
ACTGGAAGAGAGTGCAGAAGCCGATATCAAAGCGCTTTTTGTCATTCAGAAAGATACGGGACTGCTTATCGCTGCTGCCCAACATGGCGAAAAAGAGATCGATGACCCGCATATTGTCGCCTCCATGGCAAGTGCCATCAAAGATTTTGTCAACGACTGGATGAAAAATGCCGAGCAGACACAGGAAGTACAGCTGCTTAGCTACGGAAACGCCACACTCTACATTGAGAGCGCCGGTTCAGTCTATATGATCGCCTTTCTCGATGCGGAGCCTGACTATGATCAGCGTACCAAAATACAGCACTTTTTTGCAAAAGTGGTCAAACACTACAGTGACTTTTTTCAATCCTTCAACGGCGACAACAGTGCAGAGGAGATAATAGCACTTCAGCAAAAGATGCTCGATTTTCTCGAATCAGAAAACAATCCTTTGCACCAACAGCAGACACAAACAAAACAAAACCCTGCCAAACTTATCGGTATAGCCCTGCTGCTTGGTATGCTCGGCTATGTCGGATATCTTGCCAAGAATGCCTATGTGCACCATCAGCTTGAAACACAGATAGCCAAACTCACAGGAGAGAAGATATCGCTTCACGAGGCATCTGACGGGATGCATCTTCAGGGGTCGCTCCGTTCTATAAATCATATACCGAAAATCCTCACTTTTTTACGAAAGAAGGGGTATCCAAAAACGGTCAACGAACTCTATCTCCCTGCAGCGGAGGTAGAAGAAGCTATTCGCACCCTCAGAGAGCAGAACAGCATGTTTGGAAAAAAGATGGCTGCACTCGATACCAACATAAACCATATGAGCCCTCTGAAAAACCCAAGCAAAAATGCTAAAATACCCTAACACAAAAGAGGAGGAGAAAAAACGATGTCAACACCCAGTTTCTTCGATTACGCGATGTCAGACCAAGGCGGGAAAAAGACAGG